>NZ_KE384610.1:19687-40005 GCF_000426905.1 Dolichospermum circinale AWQC131C | reverse complement strand
ATGCCCGCACTACAAGAGTTTCATCATTCAACTTTGTACCTCATAAGAGCAGAAACCGCTGTAAGAACTCAATGGTTAGGGTTTTTGAGTAGCGATCGCTAATTTTGCCCCTTGTACCTGACGCACTTTATCCATAATTAGCACAACTTGACCATGAGTGGCACTTTGATCAGCGTTAATAATTACAACTACTTCTGTATTTTTTCCTTTTAATTGTTGTACCCTGGTTGGTAAAGTATCCAGGGTGACAGGCTGGCGGTTTAAACTTACATCCCCTGCTGAGTCTATTGTAACAGTAATTGGTGTGGCTGATGATTGGGTTTTGGCGGTGCCAGCTTTGGGTAAATTAACTGGTAATCCTTCGGAACGATTTAGAAATAAAGTTGACATAATGAAAAATGTCAAAATCGCAAAAATGACATCAATCATCGGTACAATATTAATTTGGGCTGGTATATCAGGTTCATCTGGTAGACGCATGATCATTTATCTCCTCTTTCATAACGACGACGATATAGTAATTCTAGTTGTCCACCATATTCTTGAATCCAAGCAATTTGGCGTAAATACATTCCCCGAAAGGTATTAGCAAAAAACAGGGTAATAATAGCTACCACTAATCCTGATGCTGTAGATACTAAGGCTTCACTAATTCCAGAGGTGACACCGGCGGTTCTTGTCCCCCCGACATCACCAATATTCAATGATGCGAAGGAGGTAATTAATCCCAATACTGTACCTAGCAGCCCTAACAAGGGGGCTAAACCAATAATTGTATCGAAAATGTTCTGAAACCTTTTTAATAGGGGAATTTCGGCCTGTGCTTCACTTTCTAAAGCTAAACGAAATTCTTCGGGGTTGGGTTCTTCCAGTTCTAAGGCCGCTAAAAAAATCCGAGCTATAGGTAAATCAGCATTTCTATGTAATATATTTAAAGCATCAACCATATTACCTTGACGATAAACTTTGAGAACGACTTGGACAATACGGTTTTGACGGTTGCTGATTTTAACCCAAAAGGTAATGCGTTCGATAATTAGCGCCACTCCTAACACCGAAAAAAACAGCAGTGGCCACATGACTATACCACCAGCTTGGAATAAATTACTAATTTCCATTGACCATTTTGCTAATCTTCCACATTAGATTAACAGATCGTGGTCAAGAAACAAGAATCAGTAAGTATTGTTTTATTATCAGTGATTTATTTTACAAAGGTAAAATTGAGAAATTGCAATATGATAGTTTAGAAAAACTACCAGAAGCACTCATCAAAGCGCGGATTATTCGTGGACACACTCAAGAGAGTTTTGCCAAACTTTTAGGAGTTAAACCTCAACAGGTGCAACGTGATGAAGCAAATGGATATGCTAGTGCTAGTTTGACAAAACTTTTGAAAATTCAACACACTCTTAATCTGGAAATTCGGGAGGAAATTATCTTTAAATAAGGGAGGATTAATTTACTTTGACGCGAATATCTACACCATCACTTTTCAATTGTCCATCTTCCATGTAAATAATCCGATCAGCTATATCGAGAATGCGGTTATCATGGGTGACAAGCAAAATAGTACAATTTTGTTCTTTGGCTAATAATTGCATTAACTCTACCACATCGCGGCCTGATTGTTTATCTAATGAAGCTGTAGGTTCGTCTGCTAATACTATTTTTGGGTGACTAACTAAAGCGCGGGCTATAGCTACCCGTTGTTTTTGTCCACCGGATAAATTCTCTGGATAGTAATTAATATGTTCCCCTAAACCAACGTGTTCTAACATCGCTATAGCTTTGGCATTAATATCACCTTTGAAGTAATTTTCGTGCAACTCTAAAGACATCCTCACATTTTCTTTTGCTGTTAAAAAACTCATTAAATTATGGGCTTGAAAAATATAACCAATTTGACGACGTAATTTAGTTAATTGTCCCTTACTTGCCCCAGACATTTCCTGTCCTAATATTTGTAAACTTCCACTTTGGGCAGAACGTAAACCCCCCATTAATGATAATAGGGTAGTTTTGCCTGAACCAGAGGGACCTGTCATAATCACAATTTCCCCCGCATTAATCTCTAAATTAATATCAAATAATACTTGTTTTTGTAGCGCACCTTTACCAAAAGAATGATTAAGATTACTAACAGAAATCACTGTTTCTGAACTAGAAATAACTTCAGGAGCAATAGTTGTAACTTTCAATGGCATAGTTCCTTACCTTGGGGTGAGATATAAAAAAGAGTTTTATTGATTGAGAATTAAAAAATGTCAGCAGGATCAGCAGAACGGAGTTTTTGCATAGCAATTGCGCCGGAAATAGTACACATAATTACTGTTAAGATAAAAACATTAATTGCCCGATCTAATTTCATAGCTATGGGTAAAAGAGTCGCAGTAAAAGTTAATTGATATATCCCAAAAGATAACAACAATGCAGGTAAATAACCTAATGCAGCCAATAACAATGCCTCTTGTAATAAAACTCGCAATAGATAATTATCAGTGTACCCCATGGCCTTGAGAGTTGCGTATTCTGGTAAGTGATCAGAAACATCAGAATAAAGAATTTGATAAACAATGACAATACCAACAATAAAACCGACAATCACACCCAAACCAAAAATAAAACCAATACCTGTACCATCAGCCCAATAAGTCTTTTCCTTTTGAGCAAATGTTTCTGGAGTTCCAACTTCCACAAAAGGATTTTGAGGATCTGGATTTAATCCTATTTTCAATTTGGCTTTGATTTTTTCAATATCTACACCAGGTTTGAGAGTAATTAAACCAACTTCAATTTGATCAGGTTTGCGAGTAGGAAATAATTTTAAAAAAGTGGAATCACTAGCCACAACATTACCATCAGAAGCAAAGGAAGCACCATTTTGAAATAAACCTTTAACATTGAGATTTTTTCCGTTTAATTCAGTATTAAATTTCCCCGTTGCTCGAAAAATTTTGCCAATTTCTCCATATTCTGGACGACTGGCTTCATCAAACAAAACTTGATTTAATTGTTTGAGATCATCTTTATTAGCTTGGACTTCAGGAAATTTTAACCCAGGTTTAGCTGGATCTACACCCCAAACTAAAATAGCCCGATCAAGTTTTGTTTGAGGATTACGCCATTGTCCCGTACCAATGTAAATAGAACTAACTGATTTTACACCTTCATAACTTAATGCTTGATAAAGTCTTTCTCTAGAAAAACTTTTAACTGAAAATAGAGTTTGAAATTGGGGATTAATTAAGACTACATCAGCTTGTAAATTGCGATGAGGTTTGATAGCAGAATCAAATAATGCACCTTCAAAACCCATTTGAATAAATATGAGTATATCAGCAAAGGCAATTCCTGATACTGCAATTACTAACCGCGTTTTTTCTTTCATTAATTGTCGCCAAGCTAGGGGCGTTTTCCCAAATATTTGATTAATCATTAGTTCTATTTTTCACACCTTTATGAAAAGAATTTACAATTTAATTGCTGTTTGAACTTGTAAGTTAGTTAAGCCAGAAACTCTTTCACTATCTTGAGGATTGAGACGGATTTTTACTTCAATAATTCGACCATCTAAGTTTTCCCCTGGTTGATCACCAAAGACGTTTTGGCGCTTGACTTGTAACCCAATTTGTTGAACTACACCTTTTAATTCTCCTGTAAATCCTTGACTGGTAATTATGGCTGTTTGTCCTAATTTGATCTTACTAATATCGGTTTGATAAACTTCTGCTACCGCCATCATTGTCTTAGTTTGGGCGAAGTCAACAACCCCCGGTTTATCAATTTTTTCACCAACATGGGCATGAATTTTAATAATTTGTCCCGTCATAGGGGCGCGAATATAAGCTCCTTGTAGTTCGGTTTCTGCACGTTGCAAATCAGCGATCGCACTTTCAACTTCTGTTCTGGCTAATTCTATATCAACGGGACGAATTTCGGCAACACTATTAAGTTTAGCCTTGGCTTCACTAATTTCTTTATTGCTAGTATTATTAATACGATTTAGGGCAATTTTAGCTTCTGCTAATTGTTTATTTGCGGTGGTATTAATCCGTTTGAGAACCGCTTGGGATTCATTTAATATTTGTTTTGCCGTTTCTACATTTAAACGTTTACTATCAATTACAGAATTAGAAATTGCCCCTTCAGAAAATAACTGTTGATAACGTTGATATTCTGCTTCTGCATTTTTTAATTCTGCTATTAATTTATTAATAGTTGCTGTTTGGGCAATTCTATCACCTTCCCATTGGGCTGATATCCGAGCAATATTTTCTGCTTGGGCTTGTTTATCTCCTGCATATTGGGCTTTAATTCTCTCAACAATTGCTTGCTGTGCGGCAATTTCTCCTGACTTAGCACCAGCCTTAACTTGCTGCAATTTAGCTTCCGCAACTTTCACCTGTTTCTGTCTTTGAATCAGGGCTTTTTTTAGCAGATCACGAGATTGTAAAACGGCAATTACTTGCCCTATTTTCACATTATCACCTTCTTTAACTAATAGTTCAGAAATGCGATCGCCATCTAATGCTAAAGGTGCAGATAATTTAATTATTTCCGTTTCCGGTTCTAATCTTCCTAAAGCAGTCACCATTGGGGAAATTGGGACAATTGGTTTTGCTTCAATTACAGAAGATTTTTCCATTTTGCCAAAGTTAGAAATCCCATAAATAGCAATTCCTGCTGTTATCGCAGTGGCCGCAACTATTAAAGCAATTAAGCCTTGATTTTTAGGTTTAAACAACAGTTTATAACTCATCATAATTCCCAAAGTGACAAAACAAATTTCTCTACATTTATTGATGCTTAAATACTAACTTTAAAGTCGGTTTTTTGTCCTAAATAGGCTACAATCATCTCTCCTAAAAGCTGACACTGTTCAGAGAAATCAATATTCTCATTACCCCATAATTTCTCTAAAACCAC
This sequence comes from Dolichospermum circinale AWQC131C, assembly GCF_000426905.1. Taxonomy (NCBI): domain Bacteria; kingdom Bacillati; phylum Cyanobacteriota; class Cyanophyceae; order Nostocales; family Aphanizomenonaceae; genus Dolichospermum; species Dolichospermum circinale. The sequence goes on along the minus strand of NZ_KE384610.1, from coordinate 35,076 downwards.
ACCATTTACAAAACTCAAAACAAAAGACGCTAGTACCACGTCTCGAACACCTAATAAATCACAGGCTAACTGCTGACATCGTTGATTAGCACGTTTGAAAACAGTGCTATTAGTTAGCATTATTTTTGAGTCTTGATGTTGACAAAAATCAACCCATAGGTAAGTCCATTTAATTAAGTAATCCTCATTTATAACAAGATATTGACCCAAAGCTTCCATCAATTCTAGTAGGTTATTTTTTCCTCTAAATTCTGTCAAAACCGTAATTATATCCTGCTGACTAATTTCTTCCACCAATTGCTCAAATAAAGCTTGTTTATTGGGAAAATAATGATAGAGTGCGCCAGTGGAAACTTTTAAACCCGCAGAAATCTGCCGCATAGTAATCGCTGCATAGCCTTTTTCTGCAAACAAATCAAAACATTTACCAAGTAATTCTTTACGGTATTGTTCATGATTAACAATTTTTGGCATAACAACTATCGTCTTTATATCGAACGCTCGTTATATTAAATAATATAATAAACCTAAAGTGTTTGTCAATATATCTTTACAAATTCAGATATCCTAATTCAATAGGACTTACGCATTGACAGGCTCAACCATGAGGTATGGGTTTCGGGCATTTTAACGTGATTTTGTGATGCTCTTTGAGCGAACTGCTTGCAGCAGCACTTCGCTATCATTCATTATTGATCTGAATTGATCTGATCGGAAGTTAATCCCTAAAAACCTGAAACGAAGAATTTTCGTTGATGTATATTATTGACAAAAAACATGATCTATGCACTCTAGATCATGCGGTCGATCTCTATGGAAATCGTTGGATATTCTTATGGACATAGTGTCAATCTGTATTGACACAAAAATTGTATTAAAATATAATTTATGTGTCATGTATTTCAATAACATATGCTTTGCGATTTTACTTTATCCACCAGGAATTGAATTTATAGTTGCATTCTTCGGTTGCCTTTATGCTGGGGTTTTACCTGCACCTATCCATATCCCAAAAAGCAATCGTTCCAACAAGAAGATTTCAGATATTGTTTCTGCCACAGAAGCCTCAGCAATACTACTTCTTGGCAAGGATGAACAAGCTTTTCGGGATACTTTGAGTAAGGAAGAAAACTGGCCAAAGGATCTGATTTATGTACCAACAGACATGACTATTGAGCCGGCAAACTCTCAGAGCTTACCTTTACCAGAGATCAATGGATCAGCGATCGCATTCTTGCAGTTCACTTCTGGTTCGACCTCACTACCCAAAGGTGTGATGATCAGCCATGCCAATTGTCTCAACAACCTAGAGATGATTGTAGCAATGAGTCAGGCAAATTCTGATTCTACCTTTGTATCTTGGCTGCCACACTATCATGATCTCGGTTTAGTCGCCCATCTGTTGTGCAGCCTCTATAGTGGCGCTCATTGTGTGATACTCTCGCCACAAACCTTCGCATCCCAGCCAATACAATGGCTACGTGCCATCACTAAATACCGCGCAGAATATACAGGTGCACCAAACTTCGCTTATCAACTATGTGTTGATAAAATACAGCCCAGCGATCAGGAAACACTGGATCTATCTTCCCTGCGGATGGCAATTAATGCTGCTGAACCCATCAATCCACAAACTATATGGGACTTTTCAGAAAAGTTTGCCGTTAACGGATTCAAGCCACAGATGTTCCTCCCAGCTTATGGTATGGCTGAAGCTACAGTCTACATATCTTCTGGATATGTTGATAAAGATCCAGTTTTTAAAGCTGTTGACTGGATGACATTAGGTCAGCACAACATAGCTCAAGAACCGACCGATAAAAGTAAGGAAAAGGTTTTTGTCGGCTGTGGCTTCCCTTGGCTAGACCAAAAAATTTATATCGTCGATCCTCATAAAAATTGCGTATTGCCCCCAAATCATGTTGGGGAAATCTGGAGTACAGGCTCTAACATAATGGCTGGTTATTACAACCATCCAGAAGCCACAGCAAAAACTCTTGTTTCTTTACCAGATGATGATCAGACTTACCTGCGTACAGGCGACTTGGGTTTTATTGACGAGAAGGGCGAACTATACATTACTGGCCGAATCAAAGACATCATTATCATCAATGGTGTGAATTACTATCCCCAAGACATCGAGGGTTGTGTTCAGCAAGCACATCCTGATATTCGCTCCAGTTCTGTTGCGGCCTTCAGTGTTCCCGGTCAGACTGGAGAGGATTTGGTGATTTTCGCCGAATTGACAAAAGCTGGTATCATCAATCTACGGCGGTCTGGTTATTTGGAAGAATTGGTAGAAGCTATTTCTGTCGCGGTGGGAGAGAATTTCGAGATCCAATTACGCCAACTCGTGTTTTTAGGACATATGCAACTCCCGAAAACATCTAGTGGCAAAATTCGTAGACAACAGTGCAAGCAAGAGTTTCTCCAAGGCTGTACCGATGCTTTAGCTAAATGGCCTGAAGACAAATCTACAAATCAATCCCCAGGAGAAATTAGTATGTTAAACATTGAAAAGACCTTTGAACGCATAACTTCTATGGGTCCAATGCACCTGAAGGTCTTTACTAGTCTTATCCAGATTCTGACTAAGAAATATGAAGTGCGGATGGTTGATTTCGATGTAGAAAAGTCTATCTTCTTCTATGGGATTGACTCTTTGAAAATCATTGAGATTCATAGCATATTGGAAGCAGAACTGGGTTGTCAAATTCCTACAGAAGCTTTTTTCTACGCCAATACTTTCTTGGGGATGATTGACGATATAGCTGGTGTTATCTCTAATGAAGACTCGCTAAAAGTCAGACTTACCCACAGTCAACCTCTTAATGTAGAGATAGAAAATGCTTTAGAATACCTTCTTCGTAATCGTGACAACAAAGTTGATCTCGGCCAGAACACTCAAACCAAAACTTGCTTACTAACTGGGGCATCTGGTTTTGTCGGTACTTATTTCTTGAAAGAACTCCTTGACACTACCGATCTGAATATTGCTTGTTTAGTTCGAGCAGCCAATGAGGAAGCAGGTCTTCAACGAATCAAGAAAACCGCGCGAAAGTTCGATGTCAAGCTGCTACAAGGATGGGAAAATCGTGTACAAATCATCATCGGTGATATGTCTAAAAAGCGGTTTGGACTAGAAGAAGATCGCTATAATGAATTAGCAAAAAATATTGACAGCGTATATCATGTAGCGGCTGTGGATAACTTCTATCTCCCCTATGACATCATCAAGAACACTAATGTGGTTGGCACTATTGAAGTTGCAGACTTCGCATTATCTGGAAAGGTCAAGCCCCTTTATAATGTGTCGAGTTGTGCTACATCCTTGTTAGAAGACTGCTCTGAAAATCCCACCCCTATTGGTTTGGTCAATGGATATGCACAAACCAAGTATGTAACAGAGCAAATTGTCTTGCGTCTTGCAGAACAGGGATACCCGTGGGTTAATTATCGCTTGGGATATTTATACTCTCTTCGAGTTGAGCATATCACTAAAAATACCCCATTGCACAAACTATTTGCCTTGATAGAAAAGGCTTATGAAAATATTGATGATGACTTTTTTATTGATGAAGATGCATTTGAGAATTTCTTGGGTGCTATTTATCAAATAGGCTGCATACCTGATATGGATGCTGATTTCGATTTGATGTCAGTTGAATATGCTGCCAAGGCAATTATTTCTACATCCCTACTGCCTACCAATGAGAGAAAACACAATTACACTTTCTATAATCCACATCCACTTAATTGGTCTGATGTAATTAGATATTTTGACAAATTAGATAAGCACATTGAGCTTGTGCCACTCAGAAGTTTCGTTGACAAGTATGAAGAATATGTTCGTTATACGAACAAAAAGGGCATGAAACTATTGAAATCAGTGGTATCACCTGAGTTAGAAAACCAATTTAATACGATGTTCAGAAATATCAAGACAGACCAAGTTGATACTTATTTACACTGGTGTCCACCATGTGATAAGCAGTTTACTCATCAATATATAGAATTCGTGCTGAGTAGTGCTGAATAAATGAGAGTGTGAACTAGGTCAAATCAATTGAGTGCTGACTAGGGATAACAGTCAGAAAACCTGATGCATATTCAATACTGCTCGGTTTCAGTTGTAATGCCCAAAAAAGATTTAACCGAGTAGTATTGGATCTACATTGGCTTGATTATGCTAGGTGTGTTACAGAGGACATAAACAGATAATGCTACATAAATCTACTGAACTTCGCTTTGTTAATTCAGAAATTGGATATGGAGTATTTGCCACTGAACTAATTCCAAAAGGGACAATTGTTGCATTTCATGATCCTCTTGATGTAGAGGTGAAACCAGAAATGTTTGCTTCTCTATATTCTATAAATGTAGAGTTTAAGGCAATTATCGAACATTTTGCTTATCTCAATTTGGAAGGTTATGGCGTTATAAGCTGGGATAATGAAAAGTATATAAACCATAGCTGTGACTTTAACACTATTTCTACTGGATATATGTTATCTATCGCTGTCAGGGATATTGCTGAAGGTGAGGAAATAACGACGGATTATGGTTTGCTTGATGTGGATTATGGTGATTTGCTTGATGGAGAGTACAAGAGAGGTATGTTACGTAAATGTGGTAGTCCTAACTGTAGGAAAGAGATTAAAGCAGACCATAAAGCTTGTTTACATCTCTGGATTTCCCCGACAAATGAGGCTTTGAATTGTGTTCTGAATGTTAAACAGCCATTGTTAGATTTTATGGATTCTAAAAGGAAAAATAATCTGATCAATTCCTTACAGAGCAATCATGATTTTTCGCAATTACTGTTAAGCTGGATCAAACAGCGAGACGTTAATTTCCAGAAAAAATGGGCTAAAGTACTTGCAAAAATGTAAATTAGGTGAAAACCAAGCCCTTTGTGGGCGACCTAGTTTTCCCTGTTCCCTTTCATCCAAAAACCGCTGTTAAATCACAAAGAAGCTATTTTATGACCAAGAGTAAACCAATTGACTTTGTTGAGCGTAATAATATCAAGTCGTTTCTAGCATTACTAAGAGACTGGATAGCAATTTTCATAGTAGCTGGTTTTAGTATTTGGGCAAATAATATCTTCATTTATCTGGTCGCTGTTTGGTTAATAGGAATTTTTCAATTTGCCGTTGGTGAAGCATTAGTACATGAGGCAGTTCATAATAATCTATTTATGGAAAAGTCATGGCACGAAAAACTAGAATTTATATATAGTTTTCCATTTTTGAGGACAATTTCTTCTTATCGAGAGCATCACTTTCCGCATCATAAATACTTATTATCTCATGGTGATTATATACCCGAAGATTATGAGTTTTTGGGATTAAATAAACCAGATAAGAATGTATTTATGATCTTGTTTATTAAACCTTTCTTGGGCTTTTCTATATATTACTTTTTCATAGAAGTTATATTGTATCCTTTGCTCCAAGATTCATTCAAACTTAGTGCAATCATTAATGGGATAAAGCAAAGTTACAAACTTTATTTGTTCTGGTTAGTAGTTATTCTAGGATTCAGTTTATCAGGACATTTAGACATTTTACTTCTTTACTGGTTTGTGCCTTTATTATGGTGTTTTTCTTTTTTATCACTTTTGGCTGAGGTGCAAGAACATTTTAATACTTTCTCAGGTTCGAGATCAAATGTGAATTCTGTGATTAACTTTTTCTTTCATAATGCAGGTTATCACTATGTTCACCACTTGTGTCCTACTATTCCCTGGTATAAATTACCAGCAGCACATCAGGCTTTATGTGCAGATAATCCAGACATTTCACATGGAATATTAGATACTTATAGGCAATTAATACGTAATAACCAAATTGAAGTTGAAAGTCTAGATAATCTTCGTGTTGGTTATCTACCTCTGAGTAGTGATAGTAGTCATCACTAATAGAAACCAATTTCATCATATTTGTCTAAAACTCACGCTACGTAAATCTGGAAGAATCGAATCATGAAATTTTTATCCGTAGCACAAACTAAATTTAAGTGAAATATGTATGTTGCGATCGCCCTTATATTTCCCTAACTTTCGCTGGCTGTGGTTAGGGCAAACTTTAATTTTGTGTGCGGCTCAATTTTGGATGGTGTCATTAACATGGTTGGTACTCCAGAAAACAGGTTCAGGATTGGCTGTTGGTACTGTATTAGTGGCGGCTGCAATTCCACGAGCCTTGTTTATGTTGGTAGGTGGTGCAATCAGCGATCGCTGGTCAACTCGAAATGTCATTATCATCGGCGGTTTGATTAATACTTTTCTAATTGGAATTGCTAGTGTTTTGCTAATTTTCGATGCTTTTAATCTTATTAGTTTTATTGTAATTGCTGTTTTATTTGGATTGTTTGAGGCTATTTTATACCCAGCAATTCTGGCTCTCTTGCCTCAATTGGTGAGAAAATCACAATTAGCAGAAGCTAATGCTTGGATACAGGGCAGTGAACAGTTTACGGAAGTTATCGGACCTGCTGGTGCAGGTTTTATTATTGGTGTCTTTGGATTAACTACTGCTTTTGTAATCAATACACTGATATTTGCGTTTGGTAGTTTGTTCATCTATCTGGTTCGGACTCGTCATCGTCAATCTTTGACAAATGAATCACAGGAGCAAGCTTTAACAGGTGATATTGTTTTAGGTTTAAAGTATGCCTGGACACAGCCTGCTATCAGAATAAGTTTGCTACTCTTAGCAATGATTAATTTTGCAATGTTAGGTCCGATTATCATCGGTGTTGCAGCCTTAGTTAATGTAAAGTTTGGAGCTAATGCCACAATATTTGGTTATCTACAATCCGCTTACGGTATGGGTGCATTACTTGGTGTCTTAGTTGCTAGTCAAATGAGTGCAATTAAGAATCCCAAAACCCCCCTTGTTTTACTCTGCTATGGTCTGGGTGTGGGACTAATAGCATTAGGATTTGTACAGGACTTTTGGATAGCATCGGGAATAATTGCTTTAATGGGGATAGGAGGTGGTACTGTCACCGTACTGGGCATAACTTGGCTGCAACAAAATACAGCCGCAAATATGCAGGGACGAATAATGGGACTGACAATGTTCGCTGCGGTAGCTCTTGATCCCTTGTCTGAAGGTATTTCTGGATTGTTACTGGAAGTCAGTTTGACCGGATTATTTGTAGCGGCTGGAGTGACAATGTTGCTCACTGCCATAGTTTCCTCAATCGGCCGCACTCATACAATTAAATCAGTTACTACTGATTCTTCATTCCCTGTTTCCGAACCTGTAATTTCAGTGCGTAACCTGAATCATTATTTTGGATCAGGTGTATTACGTAAACAAGTATTATTTGACATTAATTTGGATATTCAACCTGGTGAAATTGTGATTATGACTGGACCTTCCGGTTCAGGTAAAACTACCCTTTTGACTTTAATGGGTGGTTTGCGTTCTGCTCAAGAAGGTAGTTTGAAAATTTTAGGACAGGAAATATGTGGAGCAAATAAACAACAGTTAACTAAATTGCGCCGTCAAATAGGTTATATTTTTCAAGCACATAACCTAATGACGTTTTTAACTACCCAGGAAAATGTGCGGATGTCGTTGGAATTGCATGATGAATATCTAAATCATGATATCAACAACAAAGCGATCGCCATGCTAGAATCTGTTGGTTTGGGAGATCGTATCAGTTACTACCCCGAAAATCTTTCTGGTGGACAAAAACAACGGGTGGCTATCGCTCGTGCTTTAGTCAGCCAGCCTAAAATTGTCTTAGCTGATGAACCTACCGCTGCACTTGATAAAAAATCTGGCCGCGATGTTGTGGAATTGATGCAGAAACTTGCTAAAGAACAAGGCTGTACTATTTTGCTTGTTACCCACGATAACCGCATTTTAGATATTGCTGACCGCATTATTTATATGGAAGACGGTCAGCTTAAAGATGTCAATATTACTGCAAAGATACAGTAAACGGAGTGTATTTAGTATTTCGGGGTGATTAGCTACTCCTGGTCCTGATATTTTTCATAATTATTGTCAGCCTGTTGATTATTTTTAACACCATCCTTACCAAATATCCTCTCAGTCCAGAGGTAAGGAATTGGTAATAAAAACCAGACATATTCCCACCAACCTTGATCGATAATAGCAACTCCTATTGTTAATAAGGAAAAAATCGGCTCTATCAAGATTTTCCATCTTGTAGAAATAATAATTTCACTATTTAGATCATCGGCAATTAGTCGGTGTTTATAAGTCGCATAATTCCAGTTAATAAATGATATCAATCCAATGAATGCAGTATTGACGCTAAAGCATATTTTCACAAGAGCATTTTCTGGAAAATAAATAACTAGGGTGTCAGAATAAGGAATCAGAAGTATTCCCATCAAATAAAGTAAATAGAGTGAGATATGAATCGTATCTGCTTGTTTGTAATGTTTAAATTGCTTGATATGTTCTAGCCAGTAGAAACCAACAGTCACAAATGCGATTGCATAGCTAGTGAGTGGTGTTATTTGAGCTAGTAAAAATGCCACAACTTCTGAATCTGTGGGCTGTTGCAGCTTTTCAGGAAAATCAAGAGCTAAGAAGCACTCTGCCATTGCCAGTGCGAATATAATATCAGCTATTCTCTGAAGGTGGGCAATAGGTTCTTTCTGAGCAGAATTATTGTTTTTATCTTCATTCATTAGTCATATCCAAAAGTGCAGGCTATTTTTAATTTGTAAGTTAGGTCAAAGTAAACTTACGGTGGAACATAAAATTCAAATAACAAGAATTAATGATAAATAAAATTCTGTAAATATTCAATAGGTTGTCCAGTTCCTGTTGGATTAATCGACAGCGTAACCCAACGCATTTATTGGGTTTCATGCTGCTTGCTCTGCGAACGCTCACGTTTCACAACCGAACCTACAAATTAAGGCTTTTTCCAATTTGCACAACAGCTTTATTAATAATTATAATTAAAACGGTGTTTTTACCTGTAAATTTAATATTTTGTGTAGCCAGGGATGGTAAAAACTCAACTCCCTTGCGTGTAAATATAATCTACTGACACTCTTGAGACAACCATAGAGTTTATCCCCTAAAATCCTCATTCCCAGTCCTCTCTTATCAGCAGCATGAACCCGTAATTGATGGGTACGTCCAGTCAGAGGTATAAATTCTATTCTGGTATATTTTCCTTCTCTGCCGATTACGCGGAAGCGCGTTAAACTAGGCTTACCCCGTTCTAAATCCACTTGTTGATAGGGACGATGATCTGGATTTCCCCATAAAGGTAAATTAATTTCCCCTTCATAAATAGTTAGAGAACCTGTAATTATAGCCTCATAAACTTTATGAATTTTCCTTTGTTCAAATTGTTGACTTAATTGGGAATAGGTAACTAAATCTTTAGCTATTAATAAAATCCCAGAAGTATCTTGATCTAAACGATGTACAGCTATTATTTCCTGATTATATAGATAACCTAAACGACTAATTACACTATCTTGATTATGAGAATAACGACCCGGAACAGACAATAATCCTGATGATTTATTAACCGCAATTAACCAGTCATCTTCATAAATTATTTCTGGTTGATTTAGCTTTAATCCTGATAATAAAAATCCCATTAATGGCTGACATCTTTCCAAACAAGCACCATAAAATTCTCCAGAAACCTTATTTTCTATAGAAGAATTACCCCACCAAAATTCAGCCATTGCTAAAGGTTTTAATCCATGGGTTGCAGCATAATGTAATAATTTAGGAGCGCAACATTCCCCCGTTCCGGTTGGTGTTCCTCCTGGTAATAATTGCTGTAAAGATAAAGATTGTCCAGAAAAATTAGTCAGACTATAAGCAGCGTGCATTTGTGTTTGTAATTGGCGAGATAGTTCTTTGCGCTGTTGTCTTAATTCCGTAATTCTTCTATCTGTGGCGGCTATAATCTCCTGCAAAGGCTGTAAAACTTCATTTTGACGACGTTTGATATTTCGGCGTTCAATTCCCTGTTGACGGCTTTCTGCTGCTAGTTTTTCTAAAGCAATTTCTAGAGATTCACCGCTAAGAATTTGCTCTAATATTTGCCGTTGTTCCTGTCGTTCTAGTTTGCTATGATGATGATGTAAACTAATAGCTTGTAATTCTTGGGTATATTGATCAGAGAGACTTTGATATGTTTGTCTTTCAGGAATTTTTTGGAGATTAATTATCTGTTGTTTAATAGTTTCTAATTCTGTTAAAGTTTGAGTTTCTAATACAGCCACTTCCTGTCTACCAGGAATAGGTGGAATCCAACCCTCAACCAGACTATTACCATGGAATAAACCAGAAAATGCCTTAATAACTCTTAATTCACCATTGGGTAATTCAACTAATAAAATACCATACATTTTTCCCTCACGGGAATAAGGATAATTTTCCTCAAGTTGTTGCATGAGACTATAGGCTATAGCTTCCGCTAAACCAGTGCGAGGTAATCTTAATATTTCACCATTTTGGGGACATTTACCTTCATAGTAATAGTTTGGTTGTGAGGGATAAATTATAGAATCAGAAGTGATAAAATCGGAAATTGGATGAAGAATAGTCATAATAGTCAGAAAATATATAGTTTAGGAATTACTAACTTTTTTTTCACAATTAGCAAGAAATAGCAATATTTCCAAAGGTAGTTGACAGAATTTTATTAGTATGATGCGGGGAATTTCCATTAGTATTATCCTTCCGCAAGCCACTGTTTATAACCATACATAAGTAATCTTTCCTTTAAATTAGCGATCGCTTCGGATGTGGGTATATTAATTGACTGTAACCGATATACATCATATTGATATATAATGAAAATGAATAATTTTTGATATCTTCTCATGACATTACAAGAATTGCAAAAACAAGTATTACAGTTACCAATGAGCGATCGCTGGCAACTGGTACAAACTGTATTAGAATCAATACAACAAGAAACTATGTTATTTTTACTGTCTGTTAAATTAACAAATAAATATTTATTACCAGAAGTTTTTGCAATTGCGACGTAAAAATGTTGGCCATTAGGAGGTGTATCAATTAAAAATACATCTCCTATGTTAATAGAAATACTAGACATTTAGCACCTCATCTAAATATGCTTCCCTCAGTGCTATTTGTCTAATTTCCTCAATTTCTTCCTCACTTTTACCAACATTTTTGAGAATATCTTCTACTAAAATGGGAATAGCAGAACCATGAGGATCTTTCCACTCTGGTAAATCATGAGTCCATTCAGCAACATGAAATGGATCAAGATGTCCAAAGGTTTGATATACCTCTTGAAGAATCTCTTCCTCTTCTTCACATAGTTCATCATTTCCTGGATCTTTAACTAAGTAAACAAAGTTCTTATCACCAGGAGAAATGTACTCAGACCACAGAGGTAGAGCATCATCAACAGGTTTACCTTTAATTAGATCATAAACACCACTAAGAACAGGTCCATAATCCATTGATACATAATGATCACCTGTAATTGGCTGTTCTATTCTTTCTAACGCAATACGATCAGCTATATAGAGCATTTTTAGCAAGCCTAAATACTTCATAGGCTTACCATGCAGCTTCATAAGAATAGCTGCTGCTTCTACAGCTTTTTCTGGGTGAAACCGAAACTGGATAGACATAATTATCCTTGAGAAGCAGTATAGTACATTTATATTATAAATTTAATCCGAAAAAGCGAAATTTTCTTAAAGATACCAATCTTAAATTATATCATTGCTCAGTTTATGGCAACTCTGATTTTTCCCTTCCTTCTCTTTGCGCCTTTGCTCCTTAGCGCCTACCCTGCGGGATCTCTAAGAGAGATTGCGCGAAACAAAAAATATACTAACTTACACTAATTCCCCAGCTAAAAGCCTACCTTCCACTGGTTCATACTCATCTTCTAGTAACCATAACTTGGCAGTTTCATAATCATTACTAGAAAATACAACCTTATCACCCTGTTTTGGATCATAAATTTGACAATTTCCTTCACTGTCGCAAAGTAATAACAGAATGTATGGAGGTGATAACATCGGATCTATCCATACTTCTGTAAATTCCCAGTTATTCTTCACTTGGTCTGGTGGGGGGTATGACGTGGTATTGGTTGTCTGCATTGATTTTTATCTCCCCATAGTAAAGTGGAATACTACTACCATCTGGACTAATTCTATAACCTATTGGTTCAGTAAAAAACATTCCATAGCGTTCATAATCTCTAACAGTGCCGATAAACTCACCTTTTTCTATTATGCACTGAGCAACTTGATTCATGGTATTTTCATCGTTAAATACATGAGCGGCTTGTCCTTTTTTTAGAAGTCTCTGCATTTGCGGTGTTCCTGGTAAATGCTTGGCAATATGTCTAACGTCAAGGGTGATTTGACGATTAATTCCGCTCATGATTAAAAGTTAAAAAATAAAAAATGGTAAAGTAATTAATACTCTACCGCTTTTTAACTCTTAAACTTGTTTTTTCACTGACCTGATCTCAGCGATTCCTGCGGAGCGCTTCGCTATCGCCTTTGGTACTGAGTTCCGCACAATCGCACCACTTCCACCATTATCTAACTGGGAGCGATTATAATTCTTGAATTGTTACTAAACCACCTTCTGTAAATTGGATAGATAATTCATAACCATCAAGTAAACCAGTTCCTAATAATGGTAGCTTTCCTGTAGCTAATACATTAACTGCTCTTTCCTCACCATTCCAAATAATAGTAGCCTGATGTACTGGTAAAAGCACACGGCTATTATCTGCTAAATTTGCGTACATATCATAAACAAAAGGGAATCCCAAAAGATTCACGGCTGCGGGAGGTAAGGAAAGAAATTCTGTAAAACCTGTATCAATCACAAATTCAATTGTAAAATCTGGTTGTTCTGGCAATCGAAATATAACATTGACAGTTGCACGCCCGTTTTTAATAATACCATTTATCACCGATAATCACGCTCCATTTCTCCACTAAAGGAGGCAGCAACTTTATAACCAATGCGAATCCCAAAGAGTCGAGCAAATCTGTTTTTATTCCGTAAATAATGCGCTGATTCTATGCCTGTTTTATCAATTGCATATTCACCTGTTTCTATATCAATAATTATCATTTTACCAATGTTTTCTGCTGTTTCTACTTGTTGACGAATGCCATTTTCATATAATTCTTTGGCACGTTTTGCGACTTCTTCGCTGCTGAGGAGAATGGCTTGCATTTTGTTTCATCCTTTTTCTTGATTATGTTTATTATACTTTATCAAGCGATCGCCTTTGGTACTGAGTTCCGCACAATTGCACCTCTCCACCATAGTCTAACTAAGAGCGATACCTTCGGTTAGCTTCGCTATCGCATTACCTTCAGCATTCACTGAGCGACCACACAACTTAACCTAAAGTTTTATTAAGTTTTAAAAATTTCTACCTCCCTATATAGGGAGGTTTTCAATTGAGTCAGTCTTTCTGACTTAAGACCTCGGTAGAGGTGCTTTTTTGATACTTATAGTAATGTATTTGTGGTATGCTTCACTCTAGGGTCGTCACTTGCTGTCAATTTAAAAGCAAGGAGGGGATCACCATAGAATCTACAATATATATTATATTCTTCACATAGTTATTTTGTCAACATTATTATAAATCATGATAAATCAACCTAGCCTTATTCGTCCTAACCTTCCAAAACTAAAACTAGATAATCTTAATTTTTTTCAAAAAGCTTTTTCAAATGCAAGAATAGAAAAATATTTTGAATGTGTATCTTCGTCAAAGAAAACAACTGATCAAGATATTAAAAATGCTATACGACTTTATGAAATTAACATGATATATTGTGAATCTTTATATCCAAGTTTGCATACTTTGGAAATAGCTCTCCGTAATTATATAGATATCAATTTAATCAATAAATATAACTTAAACTGGTTTATTTGTGATACTGATTCTTTTGATAATGCTATCTATAAAATAGAAAATAAGTATAATATAAATATAATTCTACCAAATATGGAGAGAAATCATACAACAATTTTATTAAAACATGAAGAAGAGAAAATAATTTCTGCTATAGAAGATACAATAAAAACTAGGACTCAAAAATCAAATAAACAATATACAGATAATCAATATTTTATAATTACAGTCAATAGAGATAAAATTATTACAAATTTGAGCTTAGGTTTCTGGACAACACTTTTAACACAGAATAAGAGAGAAGATAATAATTACTTCAACAAAATTTTTATTCCTTGTATTAAAAGTATATTTCCTTATGCAAAGAATAATGAGCGTACCTGTTCAACTGTAGTACCTTTATTAACAGGTATCAAAGATTTAAGAAACCGTGTATTTCACCATGAACCCATTTGGAATTACGATAATCTTAAACAAAGATATGATAATATTTATAAGGTTATGAACTGGATTGATCCTAATCTGGAAATTTGGTTAAAACAAGATTCTAAAATTGATCGTTTTCCTGAAATTTATCGAAGTCTTTCGGAGGAAGTTGAACTACTTACACAGAAAAATAAAACAAGGAAAATTCAATATGAAGATCGGAGTTATGCTTCGTCAGTAGGTTAGTTTTAGAAATAAAAGCAAACAATAAAAATAAATGGGTTTTTCGGCTTTAACTTCCTTCAATATAACCTACGAATAAGTTTATTTTTAATTGCTTTTAAGGGTAATGTTTAAATATCTTATAATCGTTGTTTCTCTTGACAATTATTGATAAGATTAGTCTTACTTGATCTTTTTCGATGTGACTACCAAGTAAACGTTTCGTTGTAACTGATACTTTTGTGATTAGTTTATCGTCTTCTAGTAAACAGAAAAACGGTTTTTCATCATCATTAGGCTCTTCCTCTTTAATTTCGCCTGTATCTGAAGGGCAACGTAAACCATCAAATAATGTTTTTAGTCTATTATCAATATCACCAGAGTTGTTTACTATTCTACCTAAAGGTTGTGAGGTTAAAAGTATAATATCAATTTCCGCCACCAGGTCTAAACTTTCACGAATTAAAGGAACAAATTGAAAATTACCAACTTTCTGCTCAAAACATAACTGGTTTTCATAGCTTGGTGGAGCAGTTTCTAAAAGTTGATAATCTTTTAAATATTTTAATGGTGGTTCAGACCACAGAACTTTTAACTGTTTGTGAAAATATTTTCTGATTCGATGTTTTTCTTTTGTTTTTGTACCTGCTGCATTGCCAGATTTTAAAATTCCTTCGTAAAAAAGAGTAAATTCCATTTAATACACCTTACTACTCATTGATAAAACTATATCACTTTCTTGCGTCTTCTTTGCGCCTTTGCTCCTTAGCGTCTTTGCGCGAAATAAAACATCTACTAACTTACACCAATTCTTCAGCTAAAAG
>NZ_KE384610.1:772-19571 GCF_000426905.1 Dolichospermum circinale AWQC131C | reverse complement strand
ATCACCAATACCAATGCACAACTTGGACACAATCCTCAAAATCTTAACATTCAACACTTCTGGCTAAAAGCATACCTTCAACCGGTTCATACTCATCTTCCAATGCATCTAATGGAAATTTTGTACCTTTATGTCCAGCATCATTACATTTTTCGCATGATAGAAGAAGATTAGTCCATTCAAAAGTTAAGTCAATACACCTTGATTTGCTTTTTGGACAAAAGTGTTCAATATCTCCATATCCTGTTGTAGTAACTTTACTTTCACAATAAGCACACTTACCATGAAATATGGTTTCTAAGGCTTCTTTTATATCTTTATTTTTGTATTTATTTCTAGTTTTTTCAACTTCGTTTTCTGCTTGTGCTAATTCTTTTTGATTGATTATTGGTTGATTTTTTAAAGTTTCTAAATTAGCTAGAGCTTGTTGTAATTTGTGTAACCATTTATTACCATTTCGTTTTAAAACTTTTGGTGGTTCACTCGGTCTAGATACAGAAATCAAGGTAGATTCTCCTCCAAAAAAGCTTTAGTTCTAGCCTCTAAACTACCAGGTTTTGGTGGTCCACCAATTGGCTGTGCTGTTTGCATAAATTTCCTAAGTTCATCATATTCTTGCTGATCTTTTTCTGCGAGATTGTATCTATTTCTATCTAATTCATAAAACCGTTTTATTTTATCTTGTGTAGCAGGTGAATGAGTAGACTCTAAACCAAAAGCTGGACTTCTCAGGATATAATCAGCATCATAAGCAGCAATATTATCAACTTGTTTTACTTGTACTTCACCATCTACCAATTCTAAACGCAAAGTTAGCGCATCTTCTCCTCCACCAGCAGCTATCAGTGGACTATGAGTAGCAATAACAAATTGCAGATGGGGAAAAATATTTCGCAACCAACCAGCAATTTGTCTTTGCCAATATGGATGTAAATGAATATCTAATTCATCAATTAAAACCACACCTGAAGCCTGGGTAGGATCTTCTAAATCAGGAAATGCTTGCATTAATCGCCAAATTAAATCTCCTGCTAAAGCGATAACGCTACGATAACCATCTGACAAACCAATAGTTGGTACTTTGCGACCATTAACCAAAAATTTGATTTGACCATCAGTAGTGACTTCAGCAATTTTGGCATTTCCCGGAAGCAAACTTTCAATAACTTTTACCCCTATTTCCCGCATCTTAATTGCTTCCTGATCACCTTTAGCAATACGAAAATCTAGGTGAACCATCCACTGCTCAAATGAACTGATTGCTCTATCTTCATCAAACTGTGTAATAAAATTACTAGAACGTTTTGGAGTATCTAAACTTGGTAACATTCTTTGACTAATACGGGTTAGCCTACGGAAAGCACCATAACCTACTGCAAACCATCCTTTAGTATTGGAAGCAAAAGCATTAGTTCGTAACCAACTTAACAATCTTGAATATTCTTCAATTAATGCAGGTTCAGTATAAGTTTCTTTTTGCTCTTTACCAATTTTAATAGTTGTGGGTGTGTCACCAGTAATAAAATATGAATAAGAAAACGTTGTAGTTATTTTTTTTGAACCATAAACACCTGTATCTCCCTCATCTTGATGCAATACAGCATTGATTTTTCCAGGTTGAGAAGAGTCACTAACCCAACCTGTAGGACGGGGAAGTAGTTCTTTTGCGGCTTCAGGTCCTGCTAAAAGTAGTGCCAATGCTTGAAGTAGTGTACTCTTTCCTACTCCATTTTCACCGAGTAACGTAATCCAAGAGTAATGTTTTGCTGTTTTACCAGTTACACCATTCCGAGTAAAGAGAATTTTTTCTTCTCGAAAGCACTTGATATTACTAAGAGTTATGCTTTCAACCCACATTATTTACATCCTTGAGATTTCACATCATTCATAAATAGCTAGTGAATTAATTTAACCTCATTTTTGAGCTAAACTACACTTACTGATGATTTATTGATGTGAACATAAACAAAAAAAACGGCAGAGAACCGAAATCCTCCACCGTTTAATTAACAACTAAAAAACCTAACTACAACTCAACACCAGGAGTTAACAACTCCCGACGCGGTTGAGAACTAACTTGCACAACACCATTTTCATCAACGTCAACAAGAGCAGTATCGCCATCTTTGATGCGTCCAGACAGAATTTCTTCCGCCAAACTATCTTCCAACAAGCGCATAATTGCCCGACGTAATGGTCTTGCACCGTAGCTGGGGCTGTAACCCTCTTGAATTAGGCGGTCTTTGAAGCGGTCTGTAACTTCTAAGACAATGCCTTTTTCCGTCAAGCGACCAAACACTTCCTTGAGCATGATATCGGCGATTTCCGTGACTTCAGCCTTATTCAACTGACGGAAGACGATAATTTCATCTAACCGGTTCAAGAACTCAGGACGGAAGTAATTCTTCAGTTCCTCATTCACTAAAGAACGAATGCGGTTGTACTGAGATTCGTTAGCATCTTCAGCAAAATCGAAACCAATACCGCTACCGCCTTTTTCAATGACCTTAGAACCAATATTGGAAGTTAAAATCAGCAAAGTGTTCTTAAAGTCCACTGTGCGACCTTTCGCGTCAGTTAAACGCCCATCTTCCAAAATTTGCAAAAGCATATTGAAGACATCGGGGTGGGCTTTTTCGATTTCATCGAATAACACCACGGTGTAAGGACGACGACGGACAGCTTCTGTTAACTGACCACCTTCGTTGTAACCGACATAACCAGGAGGTGAACCGATCAACTTACTGACGGTGTGACGCTCCATGTATTCGGACATATCTAAGCGAATCATCGCTTCTTCTGAACCGAAGAAATAAGAGGCTAGGGACTTCGCCAATTCAGTTTTACCCACCCCAGTTGGACCTGAGAAGACAAAACTAGCGATCGGCCGATTAGGATTTTTTAAACCGACACGAGCGCGACGAATAGCGCGGGAAACAGCCTTCACAGCGTCATCTTGACCGATGAGGCGCTGATGTAAGGTATCTTCCATGTGTAGCAACTTCTCGGACTCAGATTCAGTGAGTTTGTTAACTGGTACACCAGTCCAGGAAGCGACAATGTGAGCAATGTCTTCTTCTGTAACTACGGGTTCAATACCGTCACCACTAGAGCCGTTACTCTTAGTTTGGGCAATAGTGCGGATTTCCGCCTTGATTTCCATTTCCCGATCGCGCAATTCCCCCGCCCGATCAAAGTCCTGAGAACGGACTGCATCATCTTTTTCTTTTAAGATTTGCCGTAGTTCCTTGTCTAATTCCTTAGCTGCTGGGGGCAGTTGGGAGTTAATTAAGCGCACCCGTGAGCCGGCTTCATCCACCAAATCAATGGCTTTATCTGGCAAATAGCGATCGCTAATGTAACGATCAGACAACTTAGCCGCCGCCACCAATGCTTCATCGGATATTTTCAGCTTGTGGTGTGCTTCATAGCGATCGCGCAAACCATATAAAATTTCTATTGTCTCATCAACGCTTGGCTCACCCACCATCACAGGCTGGAAGCGTCTTTCCAACGCTGCATCCCGTTCAATGTGCTTGCGGTACTCATCCAAAGTAGTCGCGCCGATACATTGTAATTCACCTCGCGCCAAAGCTGGCTTGAGGATATTCGCCGCATCAATCGCCCCTTCCGCCGCGCCCGCACCGATGAGAGTGTGAACTTCGTCAATAACTAGGATGACATTACCCGCCGAGCGGATTTCATCCATAATTTTTTTCAGACGTTCTTCAAATTCACCGCGATATTTAGTTCCTGCTACCAGCAGACCAATATCAAGAGTGACTACACGCTTATCTTCCAGGATATCGGGGATATCCTTGCTGGCGATACGTGAAGCTAAACCTTCGGCGATAGCGGTTTTACCAACACCTGGTTCCCCTATCAACACGGGATTATTTTTCGTCCGGCGACCCAAAATTTGGATTACCCGCTCAATTTCCTTGGCGCGTCCCACCACAGGATCGAGCTTGTTATCTATGGCCATTTGGGTCAGGTTTGAGCCAAACTCATCGAGAGTTGGGGTTTTAGTGCGACTAGAGGGGCCACCCGGCGTAACTTCCGCCGTTTCTCCCAACATCCGAATCACTTGGGTTCTCACCTTGGTCAAATCTACACCCAGGTTTTCTAGCACCCTAGCTGCCACACCTTCACCTTCGCGGATCAGGCCCAACAGCAGATGCTCGGTACCAATGTAGTTATGCCCCAATTGGCGTGCTTCTTCCAAGGATAGTTCTAAAACCCGTTTTGCCCGTGGCGTAAACGGAATTTCTACGGCGACAAAGCCTGAACCCCGTCCTATGATTTTTTCAACTTCAATGCGAGCATCTTTGAGATTAACTCCCATTGATTTCAGCACCTTAGCGGCCACCCCTGTACCTTCGCCAATCAGACCCAAGAGGATCTGCTCAGTTCCGACAAAGTTGTGACCTAAACGGCGGGCCTCTTCTTGGGCCAGCATGATTACCTTAATGGCTTTTTCTGTGAAGCGTTCAAACATGGCATTTTTCCCATCACCTGCGTCGTGCCGGTATGCTGATTTTAGCACAGGCTAAAATTTTGGATATCTATATCAACAATATTAGATATCCAATTACCATGACACAAGTTAATGGGTTAATGAGTAACTATTAGTTAATCTCTAGGTGGTTAGTGTACTGAGGAGAGTGATATTAGTAGCATTTTTAGGGCTAAATCCGAACAATAGACCATTGATGTGGGGATTCTGGTTAACCCTTCCAAATAGAACTTATTATCATAGAATATGTATTAATGTCAAGAAATTGAAATGAATGATAAGATATTTATATTAATTAATATTTTAATATTAAGATATTCTGATAATAAATTAGGGGTAAAAAATTTTTTACCTACATTTAGTATAAGTAAATATAATTAAAATATTTTATTCAGCAGGTTACTAATATGTATAATTGTGTATCATTGGCTGAAAGCCTTGTTATTATTGGGTTGTGGATAATTCCCAAAATTCCTGCGAAATGTGGGTGCTTCACAATTATTTATATTTTATTTATATTTGGCGATCGCTTCATATACTCAGCACTGCTGAATCATTTGATTCTGCGGGTAGGGGTTTAGCACTGCTAAACCCCTACAAATCTAGGTTTTTTGTAATTTCCTAAGATAATTATACATTTCCCGAAACAAAGGGCATTTTCTTTGCACTTCATCAGGTCTTATTTTTAATAAAAGTAAGGGAGTATGTGACCTTTTAGAGAATCGTGAATAACTACTATCAAATTCTTTCAGGATGCTTGATTCGATTAATGATTCTGATAGCTTTTCTTGACAGCAATCTCTTGTTGGGTCATATTCACTAAATGATTCAGGATTATCAAAAGGAATATTTCTTTGTGTACTTAACCACCAACGCATCCGTTCATGTCTACTACGAAAATCTGGATGTTTAGCTATGGTATTATCCCAATCTGCAATAATCCAAGATTCTAATTCAGGTGCAGCAAAACCAACAAATTTTTCTATATCAGCACATTCAGGTATTTTCGATATAACTGCTAAAAACTTTTCTCTTTCTGCAATTGGATCTCGACAATCTAAATCGTCAAACACTAAAATTAAGTCACATTTATTTGGTTCATTTTTTAGAGTAATCGGTAGTTCTTTACTAATTTGAGCAATTAAACTTTTACCTGTTTTACCATAACCACTTGCTTTCCCCGGTTTGGGTCCTGGTTTTTGAAGCACTGGTGTTTTGCGTTCAAACTTGCAACTGGGAAAATTTTTTTCTAAAAAAGGAATTAGTCCTCTAACTTCAGTTTCACCACCACCAGCAAAAACCCATACTACCACGGCCATCCTCCAATAATAGGATCACCAACTCGGTACAAATCACCTAGTTCCCAACCTTCTTTCAGTTTTTCATCCAGGATTTCTTGAGAAAGTGTTTTCATAGAAAAATGGGTTTTATCTTCCGAGTAAAAACAATAAACATTCTCTAAACAATCTGTAAAATGATCTAATAAATCAGGACTATGTGTGGTAATAATTATTTGGGTTTTTCTTGATGCTTGTTTTATCCATTCTGCTAAAATTGACATCCATGAAACGTGCAAACCTAATTCTGGTTCATCAATGACTAACAATGAAGGTAGTAAAGGTGAATGTAATATAGTTGCCCAACATAACATTCTTACAGTTCCATCTGACATTTCACTTAAATAAAATGGTTCTTTAGTATCTTCAAAATACCATTCTACAGTTAATGATAAGCGACCTGAACGGATAGGACGAAGACGACGAGTTTTAGGTAAAATAGATTTCATTGCTTGGTTAATACTATCTTCAAAATCTATATCTTGCTGAATTAAATTTTCTAAAACTAAAGGTAAATTATCTCCTGATGTAGATAAATAAATATCACTACCGCCAATTTTTGGTTCTGAGGTTCTAATTTGATTTAATTCCATATTATTGGCATTATAAAATTGCCATTGGGAAATAAATTCAACTAAATCTCTTCTCGTTCTGTAAGCAGGTGTATTTTCCGGTGAACATTGGCTATTTTCTAGTAATCTGGGCAGTATAGTCAAACCTAAAGCATTAGTAGGTATATTCTTTACTCTTTGATATTGTATATCTGTATTTTGTTCAGGTATATTATAAACTGATGATACAAACCCTTTGCCAACTTCTTTAAAGTGAAATTTATAATAGTAAAAAGGTGGTGGTTCCAATTCATTTAAATCTTGTCCACTACATAAAAACTCTTGAGTAAGACTTACTTTATTTTTCTTCCTATCAACAAATAGGTTTAAAGTTAGCATGGTGCTAGATTTTTCGGGAAATTGTTCATTTGATGATAGTTGTGAAAAACAATATGCAAAATTGATAACAGCAGGACTTTCTACAGTATTATCTAAAATTCTATCAGCCCCCATTTTACTAACTGCATCTTCAAAACTACTTACTCCACGACTTTCATCAGGGATTGTAGTTAAACAGTCTTTCAAAAATTTCAAACAACTGATAAAATTGCTTTTACCTGAACCATTAGAACCTATAAAAATATTGAGTTTTTCTAATTCTACTGGCTGAGATAAGGATAAGTTTTTATAATTTCGACTTTCTATAAATTGCAAAATAGGTTGATTCATATTTTTTCAAATTTTCAAATATATAATTAATTTTTTAGGGGTAATTCATTAATTACCCCTATTTTGGTCATGTTCTCAATTTTGACCATAGCACACTTGTAAACAAGTTTAGATCAAAAGTTTCTACAAGTGTAAGTAATGCAGCACTATAGTTAGCAGATGATGAGTCACAGGTAAACTGTCTACCACCATTCCTAAACACAACAGCATCATGTAGGAAATGGAGTATAAAAATAACTCCCGCGCTATGGTTTTATCTGCGGGATTTTGCAATAAACGCCAAGACTTATGGACAAATACACCGCCTAAAGTCAAGGCAATAACAGCATAGACAATGCCACTGGCGTGTAAGGGATAAAACAGCAATATAGTAGCAGTGACAGTAATTACCGTATAAAACCAAATTTGTCGTACCGTGGCTTGATCCCCAGCCACCACAGGTAACATTGGTATCCCTACCTTAGCGTAATCATCACGAATCATTAAAGCCAAAGCCCAGAAATGGGGAGGTGTCCACAAAAAGACAATGGCAAAAATTAACCAAGCTGCCCAACTTAAAGTATCTGTCACCGCAGCCCAACCAACCAAAGCGGGAATTGCCCCGGCAGCACCACCAATGACGATATTTTGAGTGCTATGACGTTTGAGCCAGTGAGTATAGACTAAAACATAGAAGATGATGCCAGAGAAGGCTAAAAATGCGGCTAGGAGATTGGCGAATACGGTGAGGAGAGTAAAAGACAGTACAGCCAGAACGATGGCAAAAATGAAAGCATCACGGGGTTGTACCTTACCAGAAGGCAGGGGACGGTGGCGTGTGCGCTCCATATCATAATCTATATCTCGGTCATAGATACAGTTAATGGTTTGGGCGCTGGCTGCGGCCAAAGTCCCACCAATCATGGTAATAATTAACAACCAAGGATCTACCTCTCCTTGGGCAGCTATCCACATACTTCCAGCAGTAGTGATTAATAGCAGGGGGATAATTCGGGGTTTAGTTAACTGGTAGTAACTGTGAACGACTTGGAGAAATGTGTCGTGCTGACGACGAGAGACATTAGTCTCAATCATGTTGGGCCTTTTCCTTATTTTTCAAGAACTGGTCAGCAAAGCGCTTTGTGGTAGCAATATGAAGATGTGGCTTTATGGATTTGGGCTGTGAGTGGGAGTAAATGAATCCCGCAGTGATAAAACTGTAAATACCACCAAAGTACCGAGTAAAGTTGCACCAATAGCTTGGTGAGAAACAGTGAGAGGTTCAACTTGTAAATGTAAGCGGAAGGTAGCCACACCCAATAAAAGTTGTAAAATCAACAAACCACCCGCCATATTGGCCAGTTTCCGCAAAACAGGATGTAGTGCTGGTGTGCGCCAAGAAATCAATACCACCGCCAAAGTAGCTATAGTTGGGGGTACTAAGCCAAAAATATGGCTATACATGACATCACAAAGTTGTTCACCTGCCAAACACTGGTGTAAAGCCCAGCGAGAACCCACTAAAGCGCCGAGTAGACTTTGTAAATAGACACAAATAGCAGCAGTTAAACCCAGCATGGGTAACTTACCTACTGTTCCCGTTCCTTGATAAGAGGCCAGACTTGTACCGATAATTAACAAAGTGGTGAAAAATAGCAGTGCTGTTCCCAAATGGGCAGTAACGATATCAAACCGCAACAATTCAGTTACAGTCAGTCCTCCCAAAATCCCTTGGAAGACAATTAAAAATAAGGCGAATGTAGAAGCCCAAGGTAGCCACTTGGGTAAAGAAGAACGATGCCACCAAGATAAACTACAAAGGGCGATCGCACTAAAGCCAATTAAAGCCGCATCTAGACGATGAAACCACTCCAAAAACACCTGGAGATTCATTTGCTGGGCTGGAACTAACTCCCCATAGCATAAAGGCCAGTCAGGACAAGCAAGGCCAGCATTCATGACGCGGGTGGCGCTGCCTATAGCCATCAAAATTAGGGTGGCTATGCAGATTTTCCACACCAAGCGACGAATCATGTCCTGGGGCTGTTGTCTAACTTTTGCCGCTTGATTTTGTGGTTCTAAGACAAATTCGTTCATTAACAATACCTTGAGACTGCTTGTGCTTTGAAGAGTGGGAAATTTTGTATTTTGATTTAGTGCCAATCTCCCTTCACCCTAACCTATAGGTCAGAATGTAGAAATCGGCTTTCCCTTATACTTTGGATCACTTTAGCTAGTTTTAGCTGTAAGATTTTGTGCTGTTTTGTAGATAGGAACAGGGAAGGAGGGGGAAAAAAGTTAGGATTCCACTGGGTAGAAACATTGATAAATGGGAATTTCTGCGAATTTTTCGGCTAAATTGCCATTTAATCTGGGGACGGATAACTTATCTCCCTTGTACTCAAAATTGTGATCCTAATCCAAAAAATTAATAAAGATTTCAGACCAGCGCATACTATATCTCATACCCTGCATTACCTTAGTAAGTGGGGTCACTTTTGTCAGTGAACAAAACCTACGCCAAATATCTCCCAAAGCCTTTCTCTTTCGTGATCTTCGCGTCTTTGTGGTTCATTAGGGCGTGGTGTGTAACTCAAGGTTGAAGTAACTTTAAGATAAATTAGTTAATTGATAAAAAATCCGCCATGAAAATTCCAAGTACAATCTGGACATTACTCATTGGCATTGTCCTCACCCTCACAAGTCTCTGGTACGGTCAAAATCACGGTCTGTTGCCTACAGCGGCCTCCGATGAAGCCCCCTTGGTAGATGGTCTATTCAATGCCATGATGACTGTTTCTACAGGCATATTTTTGATTGTTGAAGGTGTTTTAATTTACGCCGTTGTTAGATATCGTCGTCGTGCTGGTGACAATGAAGATGGTCCAGCAATTGAAGGTAATGTGCCTCTGGAAATCCTCTGGACTGCGATCCCCGCAATTATCGTTATCGGTATTTCTGTCTACAGTTTTGATGTATACAATAACATGGGCGGTTTTGATCCCCATTCAGCCCATGCAGCACCCATGATGGAAGAATCCATGAATATGCCGGGAACGGCTATGGCCGCTACCTTAAAGGAAGCATCTGTACAAGTAGCACAATTAGATGATAATTCCGATACGGTTACTAAACCAGCGGAATTAGTTGTCAATGTGACTGGACTCCAATATGCTTGGTTATTCACCTATCCAGCCACGGAAGTGACAACCGGTGAACTACATTTACCTATTGGTAAAACTGTAGAAATTAACTTGACAGCTAATGATGTCATCCACGCGTTTTGGATTCCTGAATTTCGGCTTAAACAGGATGCTATTCCTGGTAGACAAACAAATTTGCGTTTTACTCCCTCAAAAACGGGTGAATATAATTTAATTTGTGCTGAATTGTGTGGACCTTATCACGGGGTCATGAAAAGTCCAGTGGTGGTAGAGACACAGGAGGCTTTTGATCAATGGCTGCAAGAACAATTAATTGCCAGTAAGAATATACCCAATGAAGCGGTGGCTATGACTGCTGATAAATTCCTTTCTCCTTATACTCAGAATATGGGCATTAATTCAGAAATTTTGCATCAAATTAAGTAGGGAATTACAAAATACAGCGAATAATGAAAAATTAAGTAATTTAACCCACGTACTAAGTAGGTAAACGGCAAAAACCGACACAAGTAAAGAAAAGTAAAGTTGCCCAAAACCTCTTCCCAGTTAAGAGTTCCCTTGTCATCACGACAATTTTTAACGCTAACCTACTTATCTGGGTTTCGACTGTGTAGAGGTGGTTTTCATCGCCCATTTAACTTCTTTAAAATATGACACAAGCACAATTACAAGAAACCGATCACAATCATACTGAAGAACATAAAGAAAGGCATTGGCGAGACTTTTTTGGTTTTAGTACAGATCATAAGGTGATTGGGATTCAATACTTAGTCACTTCGTTTATTTTTTACTGCATTGGCGGCGTAATGGCTGATTTAGTGCGTACAGAATTACGCACTCCAGAAGTAGATTTTGTCACGCCAGAAATCTACAACAGCCTGTTTACACTCCATGCCACAATCATGATTTTCCTGTGGATTGTGCCAACAGGAGCAGGATTTGCTAACTATTTAATTCCCCTGATGATTGGGGCCAGAGATATGGCATTTCCTCGCCTCAATGCTGTGGCTTTTTGGATGGTTCCCCCCGCAGGTATCCTACTAATTGCGAGTTTAGCCGTAGGTGATGCCCCTGATGCCGGTTGGACTTCCTACCCCCCCCTGAGTTTGGTAACAGGCCAGGTGGGTGAGGGTATTTGGATTATGAGTGTATTGCTTTTGGGAACTTCTTCCATTTTGGGAGCGATTAATTTTCTCGTCACTCTTGTGAAAATGCGAGTTCCTAGCATGGGTATCTATCAAATGCCCTTATTTTGTTGGGCAATGGTGGCAACTTCTGCACTAGTATTAATATCTACACCTGTATTAGCGGCAGCTTTGATTTTACTGGGTTTTGATTTGTTGGCCGGAACAACGTTTTTTAACCCCAGTGGTGGAGGTGATCCTGTTGTTTATCAACATATGTTCTGGTTCTATTCCCACCCAGCAGTTTACATCATGATTTTGCCTTTCTTTGGGGCAATTTCGGAAATTCTGCCAATTCACGCCCGAAAACCGATTTTTGGCTATAAAGCGATCGCTTTTTCGTCCCTAGCTATCAGTTTCTTAGGTTTAATCGTCTGGGCGCACCATATGTTTACCAGCGGTGTCCCTGGTTGGCTACGGATGTTTTTTATGATCACTACCATGATCATCGCTGTACCCACTGGGATTAAAATTTTCGGTTGGTTGGCAACTATTTGGGGTGGTAAAATCCGCTTTACTAGCGCCATGTTATTTGCCATTGGCTTTTTAGCAACTTTTGTGATTGGTGGTATTAGCGGTGTGATGTTGGCCGCAGTTCCTTTTGATATTCACGTTCACGATACTTACTTTGTAGTGGCACATCTCCACTATGTCTTATTCGGTGGTAGTGTGTTAGGCATTTTCGCGGCCATTTACCACTGGTTCCCGAAAATGACGGGACGGAAAATGAATGAATTTTGGGGTCAAGTGCATTTCGCTTTAACCATGATTGGTCTCAACATGACTTTCTTACCCATGCACAAACTAGGATTAATGGGTATGAACCGTCGTATTGCTGAATATGATCCTAAATTCACCGCTTTGAATGAAATCTGCACCTGGGGATCTTATATATTGGCCGTCTCTACCTTGCCATTTATCATTAATGCTGTTTGGTGTTGGTTCTATGGGGAAAAAGCTGGTAATAATCCCTGGCAAGCATTAACTTTAGAATGGATGACTAGTTCCCCTCCTAGTATCGAGAATTTTGAAACTCTGCCGGTTTTGACTACTGGCCCTTATGATTATGGGGTGAGTAAGCAACGAGTTGAAACTGAACCTGTGTTAACTCCCCAAGTTAAATCAGCACTTTAAAGAGAAAATTTGGCGTTGCTAAATAAAGGAATTTTTTCTCGCAGAGGCGCAAAGGCGCGGAGAGTAAGAAATGGGGTCTTTTGATTTACCTGAGTTGAGCAACGCTAAAAACTTTTAACCTATTACCCATTACCAATTTAATAATTTATGCAAGGTCAAATTATTGAGGCGACTAATACTGAGTTAAATCATCATCAATCAGTTTCTGGTCACGAAGCACACCCAGATCATCGTTTGTTTGGTCTGTTTATGTTTTTGGTGGCTGAGGGTATGATTTTTATGGGTTTGTTTGGTGCATACCTGACTTACCGTTCTACTATTCCTGTCTGGCCACCAGCAGGAACTCCAGAGTTGGAATTGTTGTTACCCACTGTGAATACTTCTATTTTGATAGCTAGTAGTTTTGTTATGCACAATGCTGATACTGCTATTAAAAAGAATGATACTCAGGGAATGCGGCTGTGGTTGGTAATTACGGCACTTATGGGCGCTGTTTTTTTGGCGGGTCAGGTTTATGAATATAGTCATTTAGAGTTCGGTCTGACTACTAATTTATTCGCTAGTGCCTTTTATGTTTTAACCGGTTTTCACGGTTTGCACGTTACTATCGGTGTTTTGGCAATTGTAGCAGTTTTATGGCGATCGCTTACTCCAGGTCATTACAGTAATAAAAATCACTTTGGTATCGAAGCGGCGGAAATTTACTGGCACTTTGTAGATGTAATTTGGATCGTTTTATTCGGGTTACTCTATTTACTGTAGGTATTTATTACTTAGTTGTTCACTCCACTCGAATAACCTACAGTCCCCCCCTTGGGGGTTTTTTTATTTGTACTGATTAACAAGTATATATTAATACAATAATTTCCACAGAGGATGTGGGAAAAGTCAGATTCCCCAATTTTTTAATAAATCAGGAATCTGACAAATCTAACATTAATAAACTTAAAATAGTCCCCTTCTTGAGCGATTTTCCCGTTGTGTTTTTCGTAAAGGAACTACTTCAGCTTCACTACCTTCCCTAGCTACTCGAATTAACAAAGCAGAAGATAGTAAACTAGCAATCATAGAATTACCACCATAACTAAACATAGGTAGGGGTAAACCTGTAGTTGGTAAAGCACCTGTAGTTACACCAATATGTAATAATGATTGTCCAACCATGACAAATACCACACCAATTGCGACTAATTGGGAGATCAGATTTTTAGATTTGAGAGCGATAATTAAGCCTAAAGTGGCAAATATTGCTAACATTAGTAATAATAAAATACCGCCAACAAAACCAAATTCTTCGGAGAAAATTGCGAAGATAAAATCAGTATCTTGAATTGGTAAATAGAATAACTTTTGTTGAGAAAGTCCAAATCCAGATCCCCAGGTTTGACCCGAACCCACAGCCAATAAACTTTGTACCAACTGATAACCATCTCCGGTAGCATCAGCCCAAGGATTCATAAAAGACATAATACGTTTGCGTTGATATTCCTTGATGCTAATGCTGATTAATGCTAATAGCACACCACCTAAAGCTGTTCCTCCCAGGTATTTATATGGTATTCCTGATGCTAAAGCAATAAACCAAATTGTCATTCCACAAAGTGCAGTTGTACTTAAATTAGGTTGGGCTAAAATTCCTAAAAGCACAAGACAAAAAACACCCAACCAAGACAAACGAATTCCCCAGGTGAGTTTTTCCCACTTACCAAAAAGTGTTGCACTTTGTAAAACTAAAAATGGTTTAATTAATTCCGATGGTTGGATAGGAATTGGTCCAATAGCTATCCACCTAGCAGCGTCAAAAGCCTTTTTTCCTAATCCTGGAATTAATGTCATGAAAATTAACAGCAGGAAAAATATCAAAAACCAATGAGAAACCCCCAAAATTTTTCGTAATGGTAGATTAACAATGATCTTGAAAATAATTAAACCAGCTATAGCCCAAAGAATTTGACGTTTGAAATAATATAAACCGTCACCTTGACGATCATCCGCAACGGGATAGGAAGCAGAAAAAAGGATAATTAAGCCAATAAACATCCACATTAATGTTAGCCAGCGTAATAATCGGGCTTCTAAACCCCAGCTAGAAACAGAATCATCAAAAATTGGGATTAAACGGAGTAGATTCACAATATATTAAATACAGAGGAACATCTGCTATTTTAATTGACAATAAGTCAAAAGATGATCATATAACAGGGAACAGAATTCGACCTCATTGTTCAACCTCATTCCTCCGTGTTCTCTGTGCCTCTGTGGTTCGATAAATTACCTTTAGTCCGCCAAAAGACATTCTTAAATCAAAACTAAATTATCTCTGTGAATCACAGTATCCACCCCTGCATAACCTAAAATTTCTGGAATGTCCCGTGAATGTCGGCCGCAAATTTGCTCTAATTCCTGACTATTATAATTCACTAATCCCCTAGCAATTTCATAGCCATGACTATCACATAATTGTACCGCTGCTTGATTGTCAAATTCTCCTTCTAGGGCTTTAATTCCCGCTGCTAATAGAGATTTTCCTCCTTTAGTAATAGCAGCGATCGCTCCTGAATCTAAGTATAATTTACCACTAGGAATTAGACCGTAAGCTATCCAACGTTTTCGGGCTGAAGTTGGTTCTGGTTGAGGTATAAAATGTGTTCCTATTAGTTCTCCTTGCATAATTTTGGCAATATTCCGGGGAAACCGCCCCTGGGTAATGACTGTGCGGATACCCGCAGCGATCGCAATTCTGGCCGCAGAAATTTTAGTCATCATTCCTCCTGTTCCCCATTGAGAACCCTGGCCACTGGTTTGAATCTGTAAATCTGTCAGTTCTTGCATACTACTAACCAAGCTAATAGGTTTAGCATCGGGTACAGAACGAGGATCGGCAGAGTATAATCTATCAACATCCGTTAATAAAAATAACCAATCTGCTTCTACTAAACTAGCTACCAACGCAGACAGGGTATCATTATCACCAAATTTTAATTCTTCTACGGCTACTGTATCATTTTCATTGACTATCGGAATTACTCCTAAATTTAGTAATTCTTGAAAAGTGTTATTAGCATTAAGATAGCGGCTACGATGTACCAAATCTGCTCTCGTTAATAATACTTGGGCAATTGGCTGTTGTATTATACTAAATAAATCATCATATATACGTATTAATCTGCCTTGTCCGACAGCCGCTACAGCCTGTTTTAAAGCGATAGTTTTGGGACGCTCCATTAAACCTAAGCGCCCACAACCTACCCCAACAGCACCGGAAGAAACTAAAATTACTCGATGTCCCTGTTGTCTCAAATCACAGAGAGTTTCTGCTAAAGTAGCAATGGTAGAAAGGGCTAATTGTCCTGTTTCCGGTTGGGTTAAGCTAGAAGTGCCGATTTTAACAACAATTGTTTTACTCATTAGTCAGTTATAGGAATTTATATCAGGTAACCTAACCCCAACACTAATATTAACCTGTTGTTCCACACAACAGAAACCTGATTCTGCTAATTGACACTAGGCTACCATAGGGGTAAAACCTAGAGTAAACCAACACAGTGTGACACTTGCGTAAGTCCTAGCAACTTTCAAAACATCCCCTCAGGTAATTTTAAATTTAATTCTTGCAAAGTAGGAGAATCTGAATTAATTGTAATTCTATGCGGTTCAACAGATTTGTTATTAACTTTTAGCTCATAAGTTCCTTGTCGCAACTGTTCCAAATAGAAAATACGAGCACTATTTGTAATAGATGCAACTGATGATTTAGTATTATCAATAGCTTCAACTTTAGCACCAACAATGGGTTTTCCTTCAGCATCTTTTACCGTTCCTGCTATAGTATAAGAAGCAACAAAAGGAACTGGAATAGTTGTATAACTACCTGCAACTATTTCCACAGCATAAGCAGGTTGAGCCGGTTTCCAGTCTAGAGGATATCCAGCAGGATCTAAATCAAGACGGTAAATACCCGGAAAAACTTTAAATAAAACACCTTGTTTTGTAATAGTTGCTAAACTAGGACTAAATTTTTTATTATTCAGTATTAATAGTAGTTCCATATCCTGAGTATAAATCTCTTCATTCTGATCTCTAATACCGTTATTATTCTTATCTAAAAAAGGTTGAATAAATATACCACCCTCACTGCGTAAACGTTCAAATTGAGAGTCTCCAAATCGTAAATTAGGACTGAAATTAACTGCTGAACCAATTTCCAGCCGATAAGAGGCTGTATCTGATGTCATAGAAATTCCATCATAACGCAAACGCAGAGATAAACCGGGAATAAAAAAAGTCGAAACAGAAGCTAATAAACCACTACCTTGAGAACCGATACCATAACCGATATCAAAATCCCAGAGACGACGTTGATTAATATAGGGTGATTGATATTTCCATTTTAATGTTAATAAATTATTATATTTGTTGCTAGAATTGCTGGTTTCATAACTTAAAATTAAATTTTCTTTTTCAGGGAGTTTGAAAAAACTAAAAATAGAACCTTCATAATTTAATTGTAAGCCAATACCAGTGGGACTAGCTCTAGCGGACAAATTACGCCAACGCAGGTTAGAATTCCAGTCTAATTGTCCTTTATTATCAATTTTCAGACTTGAATAGGTAGATATTTTACCAATATTCTGATTTACATTTAATCCTAAATTCATAATACCATTGAGATTACTACCACTACTAGTAACATTTAAAAATTTAGCCGTATTCCAATTAAAATTAAAACTTTGAAACTGTTCATTACTGGATAAATTCAGATTTAACCGAGAAGATGGTTTAAATTCTAGATTAGCATTATATTTGAATTTATCTGGTACTTTTAAAGCAGATATAGCCAATTTGAAAGGAAAATTATTAGGTTGATAAAATACCTCACCTAATTCTAATAAACTTTGATCATAAATGATTCCTGCTCCTAATGTTAAAGAATCTGTAACTCCATGACGATAAGCCATACCTCCACGAACATTATTTAAGTTGCCAAAAAAGTCATTATTTCTCGTTTCTCTGTTCATACCACCAGATATAATTAGGCTTGATGTTCCTTTAGTTAATTGTCCAGGTAAATTCAGAAATATTGGTTTTTTCTCTATGGGTGTACTTGCTAATTGTCCATTAGCATAAAGTAAAACTCGATAATTTTCACCATTAATGGGAACATTATCAAAACGGTAAATTCCTGAAGAATCAACTAATATTTCTCCAAAAATAAGATTATCATTTCCAGAAACTAATTGCACCAAAGTTCCCGGTTTTGCTGCTCCTTCAATAATGCGATTAATTGTAGAAGTTTGTAAGCTTTGAGAGGGAGTAAATGCGCGATTATTGAGATTATCGGCTTTAAATCCAAATCTTTTAATGGTCGTTAAACCCCAATAATCACCCCTAGTTTCACCTGTCCAAAAAGTAGGTTGAGAACCAATTACATAATCATGAAAATCACTGCGGTTTAAATATTGTCCTTCTTCTAGTTTCCAGGTGGTACTGTCCAATAAATTAGGTTGATTAATTCGAGAAAACCAACTTCCTTTCAATACTGTACCCACAAGATTTAAATTACCTTGATTAGTTAATTCTTTGCTATTTTCTCTACTACTAATATTAACTTTTTGACCCATAGTTGAGAAGGTAAAATTATGACTTTTAACAATAGGTAAACCTTCTATAATTACTTGTGATTCTTTTTGGCGATTTTTTCTGCCTTTCAAATTTAACCAAGGTGGTTCTAGTATGATAGAATAAGCCTCAATATCAAATTGAGATTTAACTTGCAATAACTCCTCAATTTGTGCGATAGATATAACTAAACCTAATTCTGGATCTGAGGTTAATTCATTGAGTTTAATACGTTTGATTAAACCCACTCCTTTTATTTCTAATTCTCCATTCGGTAAGGTACTAACGGTCAAATTTAAGGCTGTAATTATATCTTGAAAAGAAATTAACCAATTAGGAAAATCAACAGCTTTCTCTCCGTCTTCATAACCTTTAACGCTGGCAGATTGTAAAACATTACGTTTACCAATATTAATTCCTATTGGTAAGACAACAAATGGCGATGATTTTACTGCTGCTTGAGGGGCAATAGAAGCATCATTAACTTGAGAAATGGGAGCAGAAAAATTGTAACTTGTGTAACTTGACGCTAAATGGTAATCGGAATTAATTGATTCCTCTGCAAACATACTATATACAATTACAG
>NZ_KE384610.1:0-656 GCF_000426905.1 Dolichospermum circinale AWQC131C | reverse complement strand
ATGGGTTTTACCTGGGTAAAACGCAAAGATTGTAAAGTTTTATTGCAGGATTCAACACTTGTGTACTATATACAATTACAGACAATTTATTGTGGAGGTTTTTTTCCGGGATTGATATCTGCTGGAGACACAGTTAAATTGAGATTAAAGGGTAAATTTTCTGCATTTTTAGCATTCCAAGATAGTTTTCCCGACAGTTGGTAATTACCAGGTGTCAAGGTTTTTCCTTGGGGGGGATAGGATATTTGAATATACCGTTCACCTTTAGCAATAATAGTAGTTTCTTCTACTTTACCAGAATCAACTGTTTTGCCATCTTGACTTAAATTCCACTCAGTTTTAGCCCGGGTTGTGGCTTAACCTGTATTATTAACTAATAATCTAATCTGCGCTTGTCCTGATTCTGCTTTGCGTTGAATTGTTAAAGGAGAAACAGATAATTGACCGTAGGCTACCATAGGGGTAAAACTCAGGGTAAACCAACAGAATAAGGGCAGAATTTTCGCAATTTTTCTTTTCATATTTTCCATGATTGAAACTGAGTTTTATAGACAATGATACAGCATTTACCGCTATTATGAAGTACAGATATTAATGATTAAACTCTTGTGGTGCGGGTATCTTGCCCGCCAATGATGTACCTCACTCAAGCTAAA
>NZ_KE384609.1:43600-64207 GCF_000426905.1 Dolichospermum circinale AWQC131C | reverse complement strand
TGACAGGAAGGCACAGGGGAATAGTAATATTCCTGACCAACCTACGAATACAAAGCGATCGCGCTTTAACCAGTCATCTAATACGTCAAACCACCCTCTACTGGGGGCGCGTCCAACTGCGATGGTCATGAGAGTAGATCTCCAAAATGTTTTATAAGTACGGATATTATGCGTATGTAAATGGCGAAAATTAGCCCTTTACATAAAGTTAACCAGATTATTAATCTAGTTTACAATTTTTTACGCTTTCTATCATAATAGGTGAAAATCTCTAATTTTGCTAGTGGACTAAAAAAAAATTTTATTTGGGGATTAGAGATACAGAAAAGTAGGCCAGAAAATTCTTAACAACTGACGCTAGAATGGGTTCTACAGTGACAATTGATTAGTTCTAAATGTTTACCATCGACTTAAGCATCAGAAATACTGCCTTCCCTATATCAGTACAACGTAAGTCTACTGAGGATGCCGAAGCGGTCTATCAACTGATTTTAGCGGCAATGCGTTCTGGAAACCCTGATATTGTGGAACTCAAGTGCGAAGGGAAAACAGAAAAAAAAATTGCTGTCCGTGCTAGTGAAATTTCAGGAGTCCAGATTGTGCAGAAGGATGGTCCAACTACCACTAGTGGTAAAGCTCCCGGCTTTGCTGCTTTCACTACTGCTGAAGAAACTAAGGTATAAACATGACAGCAGTAGGCATCGAAGTTAATAATTTAAACTTCTTTTGGCCTAATGGAGAGCAGGTAATCAAATCTTGCTCTCTGCAAGTACCTAAAGGGGAATTTTGGATGCTTTTGGGAACAAACGGTAGTGGTAAATCTACTCTATTGAGATTAATAGTAGGACTATTAACACCTCAATCTGGGCAAATTATGGTTTTACCCCCCGTAGGCTTTGTGTTCCAAAATCCTGATCATCAACTAGTTATGCCTACGGTTGGTGCTGATGTAGCTTTTGGACTAGTGGCGGAAAAGTTACCACCTAATGTAGTGAAAGCTAGAGTAGAAGAAGCTTTAGATGCAGTAAACTTACTGTCTCTACAGCGACGGCCTATTTATGCCCTTTCCGGTGGACAAAAACAAAGAGTAGCTATCGCCGGGGCGATCGCTCGGCACTGTCATCTGTTATTATTAGATGAACCCACTGCTTTATTAGATCCAGACAGTCAACTTGATTTAGTCGTTAGTGTGCGTAATCTAGTCAAAAGTCGCGGAATTACTGCTCTGTGGGTAACTCATCGCTTAGAAGAGTTAAATTACT
Organism: Dolichospermum circinale AWQC131C; assembly: GCF_000426905.1. Lineage (NCBI taxonomy): Bacteria > Bacillati > Cyanobacteriota > Cyanophyceae > Nostocales > Aphanizomenonaceae > Dolichospermum > Dolichospermum circinale. Next base: position 62,945 of record NZ_KE384609.1, on the reverse strand, counting down.
GTGATGGTGCTTTTTTATTAGAAAAGGGTTGTTTAGTTGATACTGGTGAAGGACAACGTCTCAAACAGAGACTAATGCAAGAAAATCATTATTCATCCTAGACGTATCCTAGATTGATCAAGAATCAATATCAATATCAAGAAGGATGCTAAGAAATTTTTAATTCCCCTTCTCACCTCTCACTTCCTTCCCCTAGACCCCACAAAAACAGTTTTTAGCAAACCCTTAATAACCAGATACCACAATACAGAACGCTGTAAAGGTATCTGGTTTTTTAGTCTGGTCAAACAGAAGCTTTTCCAGATGGGGAAAAATTATTGATTTCTCTAGATCAGGAATGGCAACAAGCCTGATCTTGATAGGCATTTTCCCAATTATGACTTCTATCTTCAGGTTAAATTTTGACTCAAGGCCGGATTTTTTATTTTTTGTAACATAAAGTTACAAGCAATGCTTCATTTACTATAAGTCTTATGAATGATTTTTGTTAACTCTAGATAATTGTGATAAAAAACCATGCCCTCTTCCATCGTCTCAGCCGTGCTATTAGTAGACGGCTACAATATTATAGGCACTTGGCCTTGTTTGAAAAAAACCCGTGATCATGTTGGACTAGAAGCCGCACGGGGAGAATTAGTTGCAGCCATGACTAATTATAGTGCCTTCCAAGGCTATGAAACTCAAGTTGTCTTTGATGCTCAATATCAAAACACCCCTAGCAACAGAGAAACCATTACAGAATTTTTAACAGTCTATTATACGGATTTTGGCCAGACCGCAGATACCTATATAGAAAAAACCTGTGCCTCTCTCCGTCACCAAATAGCCCAATCTTTAATTTCTCGCCTGATTGTCGCTACATCAGATCGAGCGCAGCAGTTAACGGTTCAGGGCTATGGTGCAGAATGGTTGTCAGCGCATCAACTATGTGGTGAAGTAGAAACTACAGTATGTAGAATGCGTCATAGATATCAGTCAAAAAAACAACCTAAAACTAGATTTCTCGCTCATGCCATTGATGCTAAAGCCAGAGAACGGTTAGCAGAACTCCGCATGGGATTGTAAATTTCAACATTCAAAAACCCCTGAACCTCAACGATAGAAAGGATTTCCGGTGTTTAAAGCTGGATATTTTCCCAGCCACCAAAAAAAAGTTCAAAAATTTTTTCAAAACCTCTTGCATTAATTTGAATTGTGGTTTATTATGATTAAAGTTAAGAGCTTTCCTCAGTAGCTCAGTGGTAGAGCGATCGACTGTTAATCGATTGGTCGCTGGTTCGAATCCGGCCTGGGGAGTTTAAATCAGGGGTAGTCCTTCACCCCTGGAATATTTTTAGTTGACATACTACTTAATTTCTAATTAAAGGATAAAGTGGTATGTCAATTATAATATTTTATTTACTCGTTTAAGCGTTTTTGTTAACTCTTGATTAAAACCACTGTGCGTCCCTGGGTGCAAGAGAATGATAAGTTTTTCAAATCAGTCTTTTACAAAAAAAGGTAATCTCTATGTTTGTTGACAAAAATATGGGTTCATTCTCAATAATATTGAGAATAATGTCAATAATCCCACGATTTTACTAGGGTATTGACATCTTGACTTTTTGTGCTAATATGAAGGTGTATGATTTTGCGCCTGTTTATGGCAAATTAAAAAATTAATATGAGAAGGTTTTCTCAAATTAAATAAGAATCTATTAAGATTGGTTTAATGGTTAATCGTTAAAATAGATTTATCTATATTTTCTGAGAAATACCATGCCAAAGTGGATAATTATAGAAGTCAATAATTGGTTTAAACGTGATAGAATTGTTCGTAATTTAGAGATTTTTCAGGATATTATTGTTATTTCTCTGTGCGTGGGTTTATTTTGTGTCATGCTAATTCGACTAGGAGATATGTTTTTATCTTTTTTACGTCCCTTAGATATACGACAGGTAACATCTGACATTTTGTTTATTCTCATCTTAGTAGAACTGTTTCGGTTGTTAGTTGACTATCTGCAAGAAAGAAGTATTTCCGTAGGTGCAGCGGTAGAAATTACTATAGTTTCCGCTTTGCGAGAAGTGATCTTACGTGGTGTATTAGAAATTCCCCTCAATCAACTTTTTGGACTTTCTATATTCCTATTAGTTTTAGCAGGAATTTTTCTAGCTTTACCTTGGATGACTACTTTATCAGAACAGATGAAAATTGGCAAACATCAAATAATTGAACTAGAACCAGAATCATAATTCTATTTGGAGAATGGGAAAAGAATTATTTTAGGACTTATACAGGAGTTAGGAATGAACCACGAAGAAGCAAAGAACACGAAGAAAAGAAGATTTCAGAGATATTTTGCATAAGTCCTAGATTTAAGTAATTTCCTATTCTCTGATATAAGCTACAAATATAGCAAATTACAAATCAATATTCAACATCTACCATTAATTATATGTCTGAACTAACGCCCAAACAATGGTTTTTAATTAAACAGAAAACCACACCATATTTATTTTTATTACCCGCTTTAATTATTTTAGCATTCACAGTTTTTTATCCAGCAATTCAAGCCTTTTACCTGAGTTTTACCACCTATGAAAATATAGGAGATATACCCCAGTGGATAGGTGGGAAAAATTTTCTGCGTTTATGGAAAGATACCGTTTTCTGGCAAACTTTAGAAAATACATTTTTGTATTTAGTTGGTGTTGTCCCAATTTTAGTATTTTTACCCCTGGTTTTAGCAATTTTGGTGAATCAGAAACTGCGGGGAATGAATTGGTTTAGAACAGCATATTATACACCAGTTGTAATTTCTATGGTAGTGGCAGGAATAGCCTGGAAATGGTTGTATGCAGAAACCGGACTACTTAATCAAATTCTCAAAACTCTGGGGATTTTTCCTGAAGGAATTCCCTGGTTAACAAGTCCAAATAAAATTTTAGGAATTGTTCCCATTTCTTTAGCTAGTGTCATGGCCGTAACAATTTGGAAAGGTTTAGGCTACTACATGGTAATTTATTTAGCGGGATTACAATCTATTCCCGCTGATATTTATGAAGCTGCTGCTATTGATGGTTCTGATAGTATTCGTAAACATTGGGATATTACTCTACCATTAATGAAACCTTATTTAGCTTTAGTTGCTGTCATTTCTTCTATTGCTGCTACAAAAGTTTTTGAAGAAGTTTATATCATGACTCAAGGTGGACCTCTCAACAGTTCCAAGACAATTGTTTATTATTTATATGAACAAGCATTTGGTAATTTAGAAATTAGCTATGCTTGTACTATTGGTTTGGTATTATTTTTAATAATTTTGGTTTTATCAGTTTTAAGATTAATTGTCAATCAGCAAGATGGTAATGATTTTAATGTTTGATATTTAAAAATCCCATTATTTAAAAACTCAATATGACAAGGGAACAGGGAAGAGATTTTGGGCAACTTTACTTTTCGCTACTTATGTCGGTTTTTTTCCGTTCATCTACTTACAGCAAGTTCAGCTTGAGTGAGGTACACCTTGTGCAAGATGCCCGCACCACAAGAGTTTTATTATTAATATCTGTACTTCATAATATCGGGAACTGCTGTAATATTTTTTTATATAATTAATATTTTTGTCAACTTACAAATTGCATTCAAGAAAAAACGCAATCAAATCAATAATTTACAGCAGCATTACCAATAATAGAATTAACCTTAACAGAAATATTGTATTGTTATACAATATTTCTGTTTTTTTATCCAATAACTAAAGATTTTAAAACAAATAGAATAGATGTTTAAACAATCCTTTTGGATAATGAAACAGTAAATATTGAAAATAAACTTAATTTAATTGAAAACTTTACTGAATTAAAACAAATTATTGAACTTATGAAAGCAAAAACTTAAAAACTACCATACTTTTATTTACAAACAGTAAAAACAGAATATATATATTATTATAACTGAAACGAAGCTGTCAAAGCCACCGCTAAAGCATCCGCAGCATCATCTGGACGAGGAATTTCATCTAAATCTAACTCGCGCATAACAGCTTCTTGTACTTCTGCCTTATCTGCCTTACCATAATTTGTTAAAGCCTGTTTAATTTGGGGAGGTGCAAATTCTACATAAGGAAGTTTACGTTGTCCTAAAACTAGCATTAACACACCTCTCGCTTGGGCAACAACAATAGTATTAGCCATACGATAAAAAAATAATTTTTCAATTGCGACTAAATCTGGTTGTATTTCTTCTATCAGAGTGTTTAAATCATCAAATAAAATACATAGTCTTTGACTCATTTCCATATCCGCATGAGTGCGAATGACACCAAAATCAATCAACTGTATTTTTATCTCCTGTGTTGTATTTGCACTTTTTTGCCAATTAATCGCCCCAAAACCCACAATTGCTAGTCCTGGATCTATTCCTAAAATCCGCTTTTCCATAAAATTCTCTATGATGGTAATTTTCCTAACTGCTGACTTTTTTCCCTTGCAAATATAAAGGAATTGATAATTTTGACAATTTCCCCTTTAGACTAGGAAGTCAATGATGTAAAGTTTTTGTTAAATATTGTTTGTATCAACAATCCCTATTAAGTATGTTCAGCGGTTTTTTCAAACGAGCGATTAATTCGCTACAATTACAATCCCATGGTCGCACTTCCCACCGCATTAACCAATGGTTTAAATGGTTATCTCCTGGGTTAGTGGTGAAACGCTGGTTACTCATCAGTGTTGGGGGTGTGGTGTTGGCTAGTTTGGGGTTGGCCATTTGGGTAAAATTAACCCCAATTTTTTGGATACTAGAATTTCTCACGGATCTTTTAGCATTTTTCGCGGACATTTTCCCCAACTATATCAGCGGTCCTTTACTCTTGCTATCTGGTGTTTTGTTGTTGTTGTGGGGACAATATCGCACTGTAGGTTCAATTACAGAAGTATTAAGACCTGAAGGTGACGAGGAAGAATTGATAGATGTTCTTTTAGCTCACCGTCGTTTATATCGAGGTCCCAAAATTGTTGTTATTGGTGGTGGTACGGGACTTTCCACTTTACTCCGAGGCTTGAAAACCTACAGTGCTAATATCACCGCTGTTGTTACTGTAGCAGATGATGGTGGTTCTTCGGGTAGATTACGGGAGGAATTTGGTGTTTTACCTCCAGGGGATATCCGCAATTGTTTAGCAGCATTAGCAGACGAGGAAAAATTGTTGACGGAATTATTTCAGTATCGTTTTCGTGCTGGAGATGGATTAACAGGCCACAGTTTTGGTAATTTATTTTTAACTGCGATGACTGATATTGCTGGAGATTTAGAACAGGCTATTGCTGCTAGTTCTCAAGTGTTAGCAGTGAGAGGACAAGTTTTACCTGCTACTCTTAGTGATGTCAGACTTTGGGCAGAATTGACAGACGGCCGACGCATTGAAGGTGAATCTAATATTCCCAAAGCTGAAGGAAAAATCCTCAAAATCGGTTGTATTCCTGAAAATCCCCCCGCATTACCCGCTGCAATTAAAGCTATTGAAGAAGCTGATTACATTATTATTGGACCCGGTAGTCTTTATACTAGCTTAATTCCTAATTTGTTAGTCAGAGAAATTGCTGATGCGATCGCCGCTACTGATATACCCCGCATTTATATCTGCAATATCATGACTCAACCAGGAGAAACTGATGGATATAGTGTTTCTGATCATATTCAAGCTATAGATAAAGCTTGTGACAATAAAAAATTATTTGATGCTGTGTTGGTTCATAAAAAAATACCTTCAGCCCAAGCACTGATTCGTTATGCTCAACAAAATGCCCACCCAGTTTTTTTAGATAGAGAAGCTGTTATTCAATTAGGACGACGAATCATTCCTGCTAATATTTTATTTGAAGATGAAAATGGGGCTGTTCGTCATGACCCCCAGAAATTAGCTAAGGTTCTACTGAAATGGTATAGTGGAGCGCATCACAATAAAAAGTAAGTCTTTAATTTGATGCTGTCATTGCTAATTAATAAAACTACATTCTGCATCAATAAACAATTGCTCACGTTTAAAAAACAATTACTCACGATTAACAAACAATCGCTTACGATAAGCATCCATTAAAAATAACATAAGACAAATGACTACAATTTTTCTTCCAGACTTAGAAGCGACACAGCAATTAGGTATTACTCTTGGAAAAACCTTAAATGCAGGAAGTGTAATTTTATTGGAAGGTGATTTAGGTGCTGGTAAAACTACCTTAGTCCAAGGTATTGGTAAAGGTTTGGGAATAATTGACCCTATTGTTAGTCCTACTTTTACTCTAATTAATGAGTATACAGAAGGAAAAATTCCCCTTTATCATTTAGATTTATACCGTTTAGAACCCCATGAAGTGATAGGTCTAAACTTAGAAAGTTACTGGGAAGGAATAGAAGTCACACCGGGAATTGTAGCAATTGAATGGGCTGAACGAATGCCTTATTTACCAGATAGTTATTTGAAGATATGTTTAAACCATGGTGAAAATGGTCAACGTCAGGCCGAAATTACCGAAATAAACTGACAGAGGCAACAGGCAAGAGGCAAGAAAGAAAAAAATAAATATCTCCCTCTTACCTCTTACCTCTTACCTCTTACCTCTTACCCATTACCTATTACCTGACAACTATCAACTGACAACTATCAACTGACAACTGACCACTGACAACTGACCACTGACCACTGACAACTGACCACTGACTAAAACTATAAAAAAGTCAAAGCTTGTCCGCGAATTTGGGTATTTACCTGACCATGATCATAAACAATTTCACCACCAACAATAGTTGTGACAGGCCAACCCGTCAAATTCCAACCTTCAAAAGAACTCCAACCACACTTACTTAAAACTTCTTCCCGTTTAACTTCCCGGTAATTTTTTAAATCTACCAAAACTAAATCAGCATCATAACCAGGGGAAATTTCTCCCTTATTGGGGATACCATAGGCTACAGCTACCGCTTTAGACATCCATTGGACAACTTGAGCAACAGTACATTTTCCTGCCATAGCAGCGGTTAACATTAAAGGTAAAGAAGTTTCTACACCGGGCATTCCCGAAGGAGTGTTAGGGTAAGTTTGGGCTTTTTCTGCTAAAGTGTGGGGGGCGTGGTCTGTAGCGATAAAATCAATAATACCATCCCGTAAAGCTTGCCAAAGAACTTCATTATCGTGGGGCGATCGCAAAGGGGGATTCATTTGTGCTAAAGTACCAATAGTTGCATAGGCACTAGTATTTAAAAGCAAGTGTTGGGGTGTTACCTCTGCTGTCACCCAACTGGGTTTATCATGACGCAGTAACTCCGCTTCCTCTGCTGTTGACATATGTAAAATATGCAAGCGGCGCTGATATTTTTTAGAGAGCTTTAACGCCAATTGGGTAGCTAACAAAGCAGCTTGATTATCTTGAATTTGGGAATGAATAGCCGGATCTTCAATCCCCGCAAACTCTTGTTTTCGTTGATTAATTCTAGCTTGGTCTTCCGCATGAACAGCAATTAAACGATTTCCCTGGGCAAAAATCGCCTCTAGTACCTCCTCCTGGCTTACCAATAACTGTCCGTGCATTGACCCCATAAACACCTTAATTCCCGGTGTCGGACTAGCAGAAAGTAAATCTGGTAAATTTTCCCCCGTAGCCCCAATAAAAAAGCCATAATTAACTAAACACTTACTGGCAGCCCGCTGTAACTTGTCATCTAAAGCCGACTGACTAATGGTTAAAGGTCTTGTATTCGGCATTTCTAGAAAGGAGGTAACACCACCCTTAGCACAAGCACAACTGGCCGTAAACAAGTCTTCCTTGTGTTCTAAACCTGGTTCGCGGAAATGCACCTGGGGGTCAATTACTCCCGGCAACAAAGTTAAACCCCGTGCGTCAATTTCATGGGTAGGAGAAGCATTGGTAATTTCTTGACCTAACTGGACTATTTGTCTCCCCTGAGTCAAGACATCCCCAATCATTGACTCACCATTAGGTAGAATAATTTCAGCATCACGAATTAGTAAACTTTGCGTAGTTGACATGGATGTAAAATTTTTAAGTATTTATTTATGGATCATAGATAACTTTTTCTTAAATAGGTTTATTGTGAAGTCAAGTCAGCTAAAAACCTGATTGTTTGTAGTTGAACACAGGAAAATACTAGATTTTTGATTTGATTTACCTACCATTTCCCCCATCTCGTTAAGATTAATAATATCAAGTCTCTCTGTCTGAGTTCCATACTAGTCTCGTAACATACTTCAACAATTTCATGCAAAATCAAGCGTCTGATCAAAACTCTAGCCAAAAACCTGATAATTCCTGGATAGTAGAGCTAAGTAAAACGATGATCTTGAGTGTCTTTTTGGCTCTGGGAATTCGTACCTTTGTCGCTGAAGCCCGTTGGATTCCTTCTGGCTCTATGGAACCAACTTTACATGGTGTCCAGGACCAATGGAAAGCCGATAAGATTATCGTGGATAAGGTAAAGTATAAATTTGCTGACCCCCAGCGCGGAGATATAGTAGTATTTTCACCACCAGAAACAATACAGAATAATCCTAAACGGGAAGCATTTATTAAAAGAGTAATTGGTTTACCCGGTGAAAAAGTAGAACTTAAGACCGGCAAAGTATATATTAATGGCCAGCCTTTACAGGAAAATCTTTATCTATCTTCTTCTGTGCGGACATTCGTTGAAGCTTGCAGTAGCACAGGTCCCCAGCCTCCTTTCTTGGCTAAACCCGAAATTATTCCCCCAAATTCCTACTTAATGTTAGGTGATAACCGAGGTAGTAGTTATGATGGACGTTGTTGGGGCGTTGTTCCCCGTGATCATATTATTGGTCAGGCTGTAGTTCGTTTCTGGCCACTCAACAAAATTGGACCCATTGATAAATCTCCTGTTTATCCATCTGCAAAGCCATGAAATGATACCATATAAAGTCATATAAAGGAAGTGAGGCGGCAGGAAAACCCGCCCTCACAGAACTCAAGCTAAAGCTACCTGGGCTATCAATACATATTTTGTATTTATTGTCAAGGCATAAATCCTATTACTAATCAAATCAATTTTCTTGATTACAGGTTGCAATTTATAGTCGAATGAAAGCATAATGGAAGTGTGACTGATTTATTAGCTCCCTTACAATCCCTAAAACAAGGTAACTGGTTCAAATTAATTTGCGGAGCCAGTTTCCAACACCTGCCTGCGGTCAGAAATTTAACATTGGCCTACACTTTGGCTGGTGCTGACTGTATAGATGTAGCAGCCGATACGGCGGTCATTGCCGCTACTCAAGAAGCTTTAATGGTAGCCAAGAGTTTGGCCAAGGTTGCCCAGAAGCGGGGCTTTGCCTTTACGGGTAATTTGCCCTTGTTAATGGTCAGCGTCAATGATGGTGAAGATCCCCATTTTAGAAAAGCTGAGTTTAATTCTCAAGACTGTCCCAGTGATTGTCATAAACCATGTGAAAAAATTTGTCCAGCCCAGGCAATTTTATTTAACAATACCAAAGATGAGCTATCGGGAGTAATTAGAGAAAAATGTTATGGCTGTGGCCGTTGCGTTCCCATCTGTCCCTATGGGATAATTTATACAAAATCTTATGTGTCAACCCTAGGGGAGGTTGCACCATTGATCATGTCCATGGGAATAGATGCTGTAGAAATTCATACTCAAGTAGGGCGGTTGGCAGAATTTCAACGGTTATGGACAGCAATGACACCTTGGGTAGATAAATTAAAGTTAGTAGCCATCAGTTGTAATGATGGAGAAGGACTAATTGACTACCTAAAAGCAATTTACGATTTAATTGTCCCCCGTCCGCAGTTCTTAATTTGGCAAACTGACGGCCGTTCTATGAGTGGTGATATTGGTAATGGTACAACCATAGCCACTGTGAAATTAGGACAAAAAGTTTTGACAGCAAACCTACCGGGATATGTGCAGTTAGCAGGAGGCACTAATAGCTATACTGTTCCTAAATTGCAGTCCATGGGACTACTGAATGATTTTGGATGCCAAGATCACAATCCCAAATCCAAAATAGCTGGGGTTGCTTATGGTAGCTATGCCCGTGTGTTGCTGTCATCTATTCTTGACCAGTTAGAAAATAAGGAGGTGGTTAACACTGATAGTCAAGGTAACAGCCGCTTGGAAACCAAACCGGAATTACTTTGGGAGGCTGTAAGGCTGGCCCATACTCTCGTTTCCCAGATTAAGTCTGGGCGTTTACGCTAATCACTCCAACCATATCTCTCAAAACGTCAGTCACCAATTATTGCCATGACGATTACAGAAGATCTCCACAAGTTGTTAGACATTTTACCCCAGGACCTGCAACAAAAACTAGAGAATCATCCTCAAGGACATAATTTAGTTGAGGTGGTTTTGGATTTAGGTCGTCGTCCAGAAGCTCGGTTTCCTCATGGAGCGGAGTATCTGAGCGAAACACCGGTCACTCAAGCACAGATAGATGATTGTATACAAAGAGTTGGAAATTTTGGCGGGGATAATCGGGCAGGAATCGAGCAAACTTTACATCGCATCAGTGCTATCCGCAACCGTAGTGGTAAAATTATCGGTTTAACCTGTCGTGTCGGCCGGGCGGTATTCGGAACAATTGCCATGATCCGCGATTTGGTGGAAACTGGTCAATCAATTCTGATGCTCGGTCGTCCCGGTGTTGGTAAAACCACGGCTTTAAGGGAAATTGCCCGCGTTTTGGCCGATGACTTAAATAAGCGAGTGGTGATTATTGACACATCTAATGAAATCGCTGGAGATGGTGATGTTGCTCACCCTGCTATCGGTCGGGCCAGACGAATGCAAGTTTCTCAGCCCGAATTACAACATCAAGTCATGATTGAGGCTGTGGAAAACCATATGCCAGAAGTGATTGTGATTGATGAAATTGGCACGGAATTGGAAGCTTTAGCAGCCCGTACTATTGCGGAAAGAGGGGTACAATTAGTGGGAACTGCCCACGGTAATCAGATTGAAAATCTGATTAAAAATCCGACTCTATCTGATTTGGTGGGAGGTATTCAGGCTGTTACTTTGGGAGATGATGAGGCTAGACGACGTGGTTCGCAAAAAACGGTTTTAGAACGCAAAGCTCCCCCTACTTTCGACATTGCGGTGGAAATGTTGGAACGACAACGCTGGGTGGTTCATGACTGTGTGGCTGATACGGTTGATACTTTGTTACGTGGTCGTCAACCTAACCCACAAACTAGAACCGTTGATGATCATGGTAAGGTGGGTATTGCTAGACAGTTGGCTGTGGTTAATGGTGGTAACGGTAATGGCCACGTGACTAAGGTGGAAGAGTCTTTCTTGGCTGCTAAACCCAATGGTTGGCGTTCTTCTGGACAAATGGTGGCTTTACCACCTTTATCTATGGAAAGGGAAAGACCGACAGGACGCGGCGAATTTGACCGCTTGTTGGATGAATCTTTCAATTACTCAGAAAGTATTAATTTTCCTGGCCGCAAACCAGCAGGCCCCAATGGGGAAGATTTGCCGTTACATATTTACCCTTATGGGGTGAGTCGTGATCAGCTTGAACAGGTAATTGATGTGTTAACTTTGCCTGTGGTATTGACAAAAGACCTAGATAGTGCTGACGCTATTTTAGCTTTGCGATCGCACGTCAAGAACCACGCTAAGTTACGACAAATGGCTAAAGCCCGTCATTTACCGATGTTCATGATTAAGTCCAGTACAATTCCCCAAATTACTCGCAGTTTACGCCGACTACTGAATATGGATGATCCAGATATTGGCGATAACAGAGAGTTACAATTGTTACTACACAACGGTAGTGATGATGAAATGGACGCTTTAGAGGAAGCTAGACTTGCTGTAGAACAGATTGTTATTCCTAAAGGTCAACCTGTGGAGTTACTACCCCGTTCTTCCCAAGTGCGGAAAATGCAGCATGAGTTAGTAGAACATTATCGCCTCAAATCCGATAGTTTTGGCGATGAACCAAATCGGCGGTTAAGAATTTATCCGGCTTAATTTCTTGACCAAAAATTTTAGATTTTAGTTAGATTTTAGATTTTAGATTGGGAATTTTCGGTACAAGCCCGGTCCATTGAGGACGGAACTAATCCAATGTTTCACCAATCTAAAATCTATTCACAAATCTACTCACATTTCCTCCCCTGGTGAATCCAGGGGTTTTTCATTCTCCAAAATTTAGCACAAGGAAAGAGCAAAACTTTTACTTTCTATTGTCTCTTTCTTTTGTCTTGAAAATATCAGCGTTCCCTGTTCCCTGTTCCCCGTTCCCTGTTCCCTGTTCCCCGTTCCCTGTTCCCTGTGAATGGGAATTGCTATAATGATTTCTTATTCAACTTTTAAGTTGACAGGTAAGCGGGTATAAATACCTTGGGGATCATTCATTGTTTGTAAAATCTTGATTTCTTGTTGAAATTTTTCCAACTCATTTATTAACGGATTATTACTTTTAATGTCAGTTTTTTCTATTCCTAATTTAGCTTTTGTTTCATCTAACTTTTTCCCAAAAAATCTTTCTGGCCAGCTACCAACTTGAGGATATTCTTGTAATTCCCAATTATTACCTAATTTTGCTTGTTTAGCTGCATATTCAATGGCTACATTTAAACCACCAATTTCATCAACTAACCCGATTTCCTTGGCTGCTGTTCCTGACCAAACTCGTCCTTGAGCAATTTCTGCGACTTTTGCAGTTGATAGTTTTCTTCCTTGGGAAACTTTCTGCAAAAATAAATTATAAATACGGTCAACACTACGTTGGTAAACTTCTAATTCTTGGGCTGATTTAGGACGGGAAATAGTTTGTTGATCTGCATATTCGGATGTTTTTACAGTATCCCAAGTAATGCCATTATTATTACCCAATTTTTGACCATTAAATAATACGCCAAATACGCCAATAGAACCTGTAATAGTGTTAGGTTCTGCAAAAATTCGGTTGGAGTCACTAGCAATCCAATAACCACCAGAAGCAGCTACATCTCCCATGGAAACAATCACAGGTTTAAGTTGACGAGTTAATTTGATTTCTCTCTGCATGATTTCCGCTGCGGTAGCACTACCACCAGGGCTATTAATTCGCAAAACTACAGCTTTTATTTGACTATTTTCCCTGATTTTACTGAATATTTTAGCAAATCGATCGCCCCCAATTTCTCCATCATTACCACTACCATTGACTATTTCTCCTTCTGCATAAACTACAGCAATTTTATGATCTGAATCTACAGATTCTCCTGGAACTTCTGCATAATCACCCAAACTAATTTTTGTCAATGTTTGATCTTTTTCTTCCTGACCAGTTAATTTTTTCAACTCTGTGAATACTTGATCTTGATAAGCAGTCTTGTCTACTAAACCATTTGCTTGTGCTGCTGTGGCTTCTAAAATTGGTTGATTATTAGCGATCGCTTGTAACTTTTGCGGCTGTATATTTCGGCTTTTACCTACGGCTCGCCGCCATTCTCCCCAAATATCATCTAACAATTTTTGAGTTTGTTCCCGATTTTCTGGGCTGAGTTTATCCAGAATCAAAGGTTCTACAGCACCCTTAAATTTACCTACACGCACAATCTGCACGCCAATACCGTACTTTTGTAATGCTCCCGCTAAAAATATTGGTTGCGAACTTAAACCGTTCATTTCCATTGCCCCCATGGGATTAACTACGATTTGATTCGCTACTGAACTTAGATAATATTCTCTTTCATTCCATTCTGTACTATAGGCAATAATTTTTTTACCTGTTTTACGGAATTTTTCCAGCGCTTGACGCATTTCCCTCAAGGAAGCATAACCAACCTCACTATTAGCATTACTTCCATCTATGTAAATACCCACAATACGTTGATCACGTCCTGCTTTGTCTAAAGTCTCCACAACTTTACGGAGTGTAATACTATTTTCATTCCTACCACTGAGAGTTTTTTGTAATAATTCATCAGAATTAGGTTCACTATCAGTGATTTTCATAGACAAGTCAAATACTAACACTGACTTATCTTTAACTGTTGGTCCTGAATTTTGGGAACTAGCAACCGCAATTAATATCAGCAAAAATCCTAATGTACTGAGTCCAGAAAAAATTGTCAGTCCCAGTAAATTGCCAATTAAACTTGCTAAGGTTTGTTTAATAAAGTTATTCATGGGTTATTACTTATTAGTTATTAGTTATCGGTCTGTTACCACTTATCCGTTGTCAGTGGTAACAATCATCTTGCTATTTTATCCGCTGTAAACTGTGTGATTGCTTTAATTTATACAAATCTTTATTACCAGTACAAAATAACACAGTAGTTATTTCCGCAATTAATACCTCCGTTAATTCTACTACAGCCCCCTCCGATGTTGCCGCTGCCTTGAGGAAGGGCATTGCTAAACCAGCAATATCAGCCCCCAGAGCGATGACTTTAGCTACATCTAACCCATGACGCAAACCCCCAGAAGCAATTAAAGGAATATGGGGATTATACTCCCGAATACTGGTGATACAATCTGCCGTAGGTATACCCCAATCCCCAAATGTTCGCCCCAAACGCCGCTGTAAGGAGGTTTCTGCCCTTTCGCTTTCCACCAAAGCCCAGGAAGTACCACCTGCACCAGCAACATCAATGGCTGTGACTCCCGCATTTATCAGTTTTTCTGCCATTGTCGCCGAAATTCCATTACCTACTTCTTTCGCAATTACGGGGACAGGTAATTTACTGCATAATTTGGCAATTTTGTCAAGCAATCCCCTAAAATTAGTATCACCTCTGGGTTGAATAAACTCCTGTAAAGGATTAATATGTAGAATGAGGGCATCAGCCGCAGTTAAATCAATAATTCGCAAACATTCATCTAGACCATATTCGTAATTCAGTTGTACCGCCCCTAAATTAGCAAACAGGAGAATATCAGGGGCGTACTTACGCACAGCAAAAGTATCCGCAACTTGAGGTTTTTCCACCGCCACCCGGACAGATCCTACACCCATTGCTAACTTGTATTGTTGGGCTACTTCCGCAAGACGACGGTTAATAATTCCCGCTTGTTCTGTTCCCCCAGTCATAGAGGAAATTAATAACGGTGCATTTAAGTATTTTCCCAGAAAATTTGTACTCAGATCAATATCTTGATCATTAAGTTCTGGTAAGCAAACATGAGTAAAGCGATACTTTTCTAAACCCGTCGTGATTTCGGAACATTCAACATTATCTTCTAAACAGATACGGATATGATCTGCTTTGCGGTTTTGAGTTTGGGCTGGAGTGTTGATAGAAGGGTTCACAGTTTAATATGGAATTATGTTAATATTTATATCTTTCACCAAACCAAAGCGATTATCCTGTCAGTTCTAGATATCTGAATATCTATTGTTGCAAATATTCTGCATATCCAAGCTGATCTAGTTTAGCTTGTTTTTCCATCACCGAATTACACAGATTTTGGCGATAGGCCACAACTTTTTGTAATAACTCCGGTTGGTGGGTAGCGAGAATTTGTACAGCCAAAAGTCCAGCATTTTTTGCATTCCCAATGCCAACGGTGGCGACAGGTATTCCTGCTGGCATTTGTACTATAGAATATAAAGAATCCACACCTTGTAAATTCCGAGTCGAAACCGGAACACCAATTACAGGTAAAGGAGTTAACGATGCTACCATACCAGGAAGATGAGCCGCACCACCAGCACCAGCAATGATCACTTTAATACCCCTTTGATGTGCAGTTTTAGCATATTCTACCATCCGTTCTGGGGTACGATGGGCAGAGACAATAGCAACTTCACATACAATACCAAATTCTTCACAAATAGCGATCGCCTCTTTCATCGTAGGTAAATCAGAATCGCTACCCATAATAATACCAATTTCTACACTCATAATAATTAGGGATTGGGGACTGGAGATGAGGGCATATATTTCCCATTAACGACCAATGACTAATAACTAAAATAACACCCATGCCGGCAAACATAAACATTATTAACGCAAAAGTACCCGGTTATCAAGATCTACAAAGAATCTTAGTTAATCAAGAAGGCATAATTGACAGCATTATGCCCATGAGTACAGTATGGCAAGAAATTATACCACAACATCTGCTTTTAGATGTCGCTGGAGACTGGATTTCTTTAGGTGGTGTGGACTTACAAATCAATGGTGGACTAGGATTAGCTTTTCCTGAATTAACATTAGAAAATTCCCCTAATTTAGCAAAAATATCCTCATTTTTATGGTCAGCAGGAGTTGATGCTTATTTACCAACTCTAGTTACCACCTCTATCGAAAATCTTCACCGCTCCCTCGCTATTCTCACTGATTATACCTCAAATTCCCCAAATTCTGCACAAATTCTCGGAGTTCATCTAGAAGGACCATTCTTAAACTACTACAAACGCGGCGCACATCCATCCGAATATTTACTACCCCTTACCATAGATCAAGTTAAACGAGTATTAGGAGACTATGCTCCCATAGTCAAACTCATTACCATCGCACCAGAGTTAGACACCACAGGAAAAGTCATCCCTTATTTGCGTTCCCTGGGAATTACTGTCAGTTTAGGACATTCACAAGCTACCGCAGCCGAATCACAACAGGCTTTTTCTCAAGGTGCTACAATGATCACACACGCTTTTAACGCCATGCCACCCCTACACCACCGCGAACCAGGTTTATTAGGTGCAGCAATCAATGATCCTCGTGTATTTTGTGGCTTTATTGCTGATGGTCAGCACGTTAATCCAATGATTCTTAAAATTCTTTTGCGTGCTAGTAAAAGTCTATTTATCGTCAGTGACGCTCTTGCACCTCTAGGATTACCAGACGGTATCTATCCCTGGGATAACCGACAAATTGAAGTGACCAATGGTACAGCCAGACTACAAGATGGGACTTTAACAGGAACAACTCTACCTTTATTAATAGGAGTGCAAAATCTCGTAAAATGGCAAGTTTGTGACATAGAAACAGCAATTGATTTAGCCACAAATGCACCTAGAAAGGCTATTGATTTACCAACATTTTCCCCTCATCAACCCGCTCATTTATTGCGCTGGAACTACGATCCAGTTGGAAAAGAACTCTCCTGGCAACGCTTAACTTTCTGAATCAGAATTTATCAGATTTTTTATGGGATTTTTAGCTCCCCGACTTCCTCAACCCAATATGAAAAATCTCTGTCAAACCCCTTGACAAAATTCTGGGTTTAGATTATAATTATGTTATGAGTGGAAAAGTGTCAGCCCATATATATTAAGTTTCATTCCCGTTAAATAGCGATCGCAGGTATTGGTAATTTTGCCAAACCCCTTGACAAAATTCTGGGTTTAGATTATGATTATGTTATAGGTGGAAAAGTGTCCGCCCATATATATAGAGTGATTATAGAGAGATTTGTTATTTCCCTGTCCTCCAGATCATAAAAGACAACTAATTTATCGCAAGATATGGAAAATCAGGGAAACAGTAACAAGGGAAAAATCACAGAAAATAAATAGAACAACTATTCTTCCTAAGACAATAAAACCCGAAATCCATAATAGTGATGACGAGTATTATGCAAATCTTGATTACGCATTGAACAACGACAACACCCAGCAAAATATAGCCAAGCACCACCACGAATTACCTTAGACTCTCCAACAGGATTAATCAAAGCCTCACCATTTGTAGGAGCGTTTAGATAATCTTCTTTCCAGTCATCTTCGCACCATTCCCATACATTACCG
The DNA here is from genome assembly GCF_000426905.1 of Dolichospermum circinale AWQC131C. Classification (NCBI taxonomy): domain Bacteria; kingdom Bacillati; phylum Cyanobacteriota; class Cyanophyceae; order Nostocales; family Aphanizomenonaceae; genus Dolichospermum; species Dolichospermum circinale. Next base: position 45,213 of record NZ_KE384609.1, on the reverse strand, counting down.
TGCATATCATACAAACCAAAAGCGTTAGGGGGGAAAGTTCCTACATCTGTAGTTTGTTGACGATATTCCCCTTTTTGTGCAGCAGCATAGGAATAGTTACCATCATAATTTACCAAATTCGGGGTAATACTTTGACCAAAATAAAAAGGTGTCATTGTTCCCGCTCTACAAGCATACTCCCATTGTGCCTCACTGGGCAACTTATAGTTTTTACCTGTGTTTTGGCTTAACCGTTGACAGAACTCAACTGCATCATCCCAACTTACCTTTTCCACAGGACGATTATCGCCCTTGAAGTGGGAAGGATTATAACCCATAATAGATTGGTATTGTGCCTGTGTCAAGGGGTATTTAGCGATAAAAAAACTTTTAACAGTAACTTGATGTCGGGGACCTTCGCTATTTGTTCTTCCCGTTTCATTTTCAGGTGAACCCATGTAAAATGTGCCAGAGGGTATTTCTACCATTTCCAACATCACACCATTTCCCAAATCTTCGGTAAAGTATCTGGCTGCATGGTTGTATTTGTTGATAATCTTACCATAGGCATTGGTAGTGACAGTTTCAAAATGGAAAATTTTTAGATGATTGTCAATAGGGTTTTGAGAAATTGGCAGACCTTGGTTTTCTTCTTTAATTCCTAACAGCATAAACCATTCTTCTATTGATTGAGGACGTTTTTGATAATCTAATTCCATTCCCTTGAGAATAGCGTCATTCACTTTTTGGCTAATATTAGCATTGTATTTTTGAGGTGGTTCTAGAGCAATTTTCATATCTAACATAATCTTAGCATTCAGATAAGTGCTAGGTAGAGGAATGAAAGGAGGTTTCTGAACTGCAATAATTACATAAAATGTCGCTGCTAAAGCATAAATATCTAAAGCAGGAGTGAAATTACTTGTATTTTCAAATTGTTCAGGAGGTGCAAAAATGGGAGTTTTCGCATTAGTTAGACTCGTTAATTCAGCAAAATTGACTTCTCTGGCTAAACCAAAATCAATTAAAATAGCTTTATTGTCAGATTCTCGGAGTAAAATATTCGCAGGTTTGATATCTCTGTGGAGATAATTACGACTATGAATATAAATTAAAGCCTCTCCAATTTGTTTGATAATTTCTAAACCCGCACTCTCACTAAAAACACCATCTGCGCGTAAACATTGTTCTAAATTTCTACCTTTCACATATTCCATAACCATACAAGATAAACCATTTTCCTGAAACAGTTCCGGATAAACATTGACAATATGAGGATGATCAAAGGTAGCTAAAACCATCGCTTCAGTATTGAATTTATCCTGTTCTTCAGTCAAGAAATTCGCAAAACCTTCTGTACTTCCATATCTATCTCTATAGCGTTGTTGCAAAAAAAGAATATTGAGACTTTTGATAGCTACTTGCGTTTTGCGCTTATGATCTAGCGCTAGATAAGTAACACCAAATCCTCCTTGTCCCAAAATATCAATAATTTCGTATTGTCCTTTTTTAAGTTGTTGTCCTGGAGTAAAATAACTCATAATTAACCATCATTAATGTAATTTCTCAAGATCTGTTATTACAGATTCCTAATTAGTAAGAAAATCAGACACAGTTTTTTGACAATATATCAT
>NZ_KE384609.1:0-42443 GCF_000426905.1 Dolichospermum circinale AWQC131C | reverse complement strand
GAATCTTGCGTAAGTCCTACTACAATTAATCACTGGTATAGGTAAGTGAACTATCTAGTCAGTCAGACACAGTTTTTTGAAACCATATCATAATTACAGTAATTACAGTGAGATTTATCCCAATATCCCCCTTGAGAATATAGAAATTTCAGTAAAAACGAAAAAACGCCAAAAAAAAGGTTTTATGGTGTTGACAAAGAACTTTGAATATGTTATCCTTATCTTGATAAGGAAGAACTATCTCCAATTAATTTCTGATTCCCGTAGATAAGTGAATCATCTAGTCTATTTGGCGTAGTTAGAAAATTTTACGCTTCAATTGTGACATGGATAATTAGGTTTAACTATATCTGACAATATTTCTGTTATTTAAGCTCAATACTATTTCCCCAATATTATAGTATTTCCCAGTCTAATGAAGTACAAAATTATCCGCGTTTATCTGCGTCCATCTGCGTTCAATTATTACTGCTTGTACCTCACTTGAATGGGAAAGGCCATGATACAAGTATAATACAAATCCGAAGCTTTGTCAAGTCTTAATAGATCAAATTATGTGAATTAGGATATCCGAGATATTGAAATTTACAGAATGAAGTCAAAAATAATTATGTAATCAGGTTAGTGTTTAAAAAACTTATATATATGGGCGCACGATTTTCCACCCATAACATAAGCATAATATAAATTTTGGGATTTGTCAAGTCTTAAATAGTTACCAATTTTCTCCACCCAAGGGATAAAACCTGCATAAATAAGTGTGACCTATATACATAGGTGTGACAGATAAAATTAACCAATAAATTAAGTCTTTTGTATCTAAGGTAACAGTATTTTTTTCTTGCTTATGATATGAGTATCAAAGCAAATGCTGATATGACTAACCATAAAAGTCCAGCCTTAATTACACAAAAACACGAATGAATAAACGTATCCGCCCTTTTTATCGCCTTTTAGCACTGGCTATAGGTTCAATGGTATTGGCGATTTTCGCGCCTACAGTTGTCCAGGCCGCAGACCCGGTAACACTAGAGTCCTTAGACGCGACAACCAAACAATTACAAATTTCTGTTGATACTACCTGGGTATTACTCACAGGCTTTTTAGTATTCTTCATGCAGACCGGGTTTTCGATGTTAGAAGCAGGTTTACTGCGTCAAAGAGGTGTAGTTAATGCCCTATTAGAAAACTTTATTGATGCTGCCCTCACCATTTTAGTATGGTGGGCTGTAGGCTTTGGAATTGCTTTTGGCACAAGTAGTGGTGGGTTCATTGGTACAGACACCTTTTTCTTAAGTCAATTACCCGTTGACGGTGCTTTTAGCAATGGTAACGTGCCAGGAATAGCCTCCCAACTCAATGCTTACACCTTGTTTTTCTTCCAGTTTGCCTTTGCGGCTACTGCCAGTACAATTACTACTGGGGCAATGGCAGGAAGAACAGACTTTGTTGGCGACTTAATCTACAGTGGTATTATGGCGGCATTTAGCTATCCCCTTGTCGTTCATTGGATATGGAACTCCAGTGGCTGGTTAGGGAAAATGGGCTTTCATGACTTTGCTGGTAGTACCGCAGTTCACACCGTTGGGGGTTGGACAGCCTTAGTCGGTGCTTATTTACTAGGACCTCGTCCCGGACGTACTACTTGGGGAAAAATTCCTCCCGCCCATAACTTAGGTTTGGCGACTTTGGGAACTATGATTCTCTGGTTTGGCTGGTATGGTTTTAACCCTGGTTCAACCCTGGGTACTGCTAATACTGGTTTAATTGGTTTGATTACTCTGAATACTACATTAGGCGCTGGTGCTGGAGCTTTAGCATCCTTATTTTATCAATACAAAGGTTCAGGTAAATGGGATTTAGCCTATTGTCTGAATGGTTCTTTAGCAGGGTTGGTAGGTATTACCGCCGGTTGTGCTTTTATCGCGCCTTGGGCTGCGGTTTTGATTGGTTTAACAGGTGGAATTTTAGTAATTTTCGGTATTGATATTATTGAATCATGCAAAATTGATGACCCTGTGGGAGCATTTGCTGTTCATGGTATTAATGGTATGATGGGTACACTAGCAGTAGGCTTTTTGGGTCAACCAGAATTGACTTTGAATAAAAAAGCTGGTCTGTTTTTGGGTGGCGGTTTTGACTTGTTGGGTGTGCAGATTTTGGGTGTAGTTGCAGTATCAGTTTTTACTATTGTCTTCGCATTTGTCATGTTTAGTGTACTTAATTTTATTGGTAGGCTGCGTGTTAATAGTGAAGCTGATAAGATTGGGATTGATAAGTATGAACACGGTGCAACTGTTTGGCCTGATGTTTATGATCATGAGGAGTTTCTACAAGAGTAAAAAAATACTCTAGAAATCCTCAAGTTAACCCGTAGTTGCGAAATTAAAAATCAGAAATTTAGATCCCCGACTTCTTTGAGAAGTCGGAGATTTTTTTATTGAGGGGCTGCTGGCTGACTACCGGGGATGGTAATATCTATGGTTGTTACCTTCGTGGCTAAACTAGTTAATGGTTGTTTGATTCCAGTTTGATTTCCTACTACTAAAGTAACTAAATTTTCTGGTTTCAAATATTTCTGTGCTACCCGTTTAACGTCTGCTACTGTAGTAGCAGCAACGGCTTTTTGATAGCGAAATAAGAAATCAGCGGGATAACCATAATATTCGTATCGCATTAACCGAGATAGGGTTTGACTAGGATTTTCAAAGTTGAAAACAAAGGAATTTAGTGTGGAGTCTTTAGCATTATTTAATTCCTTAGTCGTGACATTTTCAGTTTGTAAACGCTTGATTTCCGTTTGTAGTGATTTGATGAATTGAACTGTAGTTTCCGTGCGAGTTTGTCCTCCAGCAATAAACATTCCAGGATAGTCAAAACGGGGGTTCCAGACACCATATACAGAATAAGCTAAACCTTGACGCGATCGCAACTCATTAAATAAACGTCCGCCAAAACCATTTAAAATACCATTCATAACATCCAAAGCTGGATAATCAGGACTATTGAATTTTCCACCCAAATGACCAATTAAAACACTACTTTGGGTAAGTTGAGGTTTATTAACAAAATATACCCCACCTAAATTAGCTTGAGTGACCTGTGGTAATTGGGTTTTAGTAATTTCAGGACTTGGTTTCCAGTCACCAAATTTGGCTTGAATCAGCGATCGCATTTTTTCAGGATTAAAATCGCCAACAATGCCTAAAATGAGATTATTGGGGTGAAAATATTGCTGATAGAACTTGAGTAAATCATCACGAGAAATTTGGTCAAGAGTTGCATATTCAACTGTACGCGCATAAGGGCTTTTTTTGCCATAAATTAGCTTTTTAAACTCTCGACTGGCGATACTATTAGGACTATCATTGCGACGAGAAATATCACCACGAATTTGAGTTTTTTCCAAATCCAACTTATCTTGAGCAAACGCCGGTTCACGTAATACCTCAGTAAACAGCCCAAAAGCCATTTCTAAATCTTCCTTGAGAGCTTCAAAACTCACACTACCAACAGCTTCCCCCATATCTGTTTCCACCGCTGCGGCTCGTTGTTCTAAAATCTCATTTAACTGATTTGGGGAATGTTTTTGAGTTCCACCACTGCGCAAAGTAGAACCCACCAAACCAGCTAAACCAGTTTTTTGGGCTGCTTCCCAACGGCTACCTGTTCTTACCAAAACTGTACCACTGACCAATGGTAGCTCATGATCTTCCATCAAATAAACTACCAAACCATTTTTGAGTACATACCGTTCATACTTGGGTAACTTAACCGCCGCAACCGGGGGAAACTTTAATTCATTGTAATACTTTGCTGTCGTTCCTGCCCAAGAAAAATTCAAATTTACAAAGAAACAAGCAACAACCACTACCAAAGTAAAAACAAATCGTTGTCCCCTAGAAAACTGAAATTTTTTGTTTTTCAAATCAAACCTCAACATATCCTTCTTCTCTATTTTCAATTTTTTTAGCATAGCTTTCCCTAATTTCCTAAAGAGAGATTTTCAAACCCTTCCTCTCTGCGACTCTGCGTGAAATAAAACCTCAAATTTCACCCTGGTTGTTTTGACAACAACTTACCAACAATGCGATTTTCTGGCGTAAAAGTAGTACGGGCTACTCTTTGAATATCTTCAGAAGTCACCGCTGCAATTTTATCCAATTGCAAAAACAAATTACGCCAAGAACCGGTTTTAACTTCATATTCTAACAACTGTTCTGCCATACCTGAATTAGAATCTAAACTGCGTAATAAAGACGCTCTAGCTTTAGTTTTTAATCGTTCTAATTCCACCGCAGATACAGGTTCAGTCTTCAATTTATCAATTTCTTGCCTTAAAGCGATCGCTACTTCATCTACTGTTTTTCCTGGAGATGTTAGGGCATAAAAGAACATTAAATTGGGATATTTATCCCCAGGAAATCCGCTATAACCTTCCGCATTTAAAGCTAAATTTTGTTTTTCCACCAAGGACTTATAAAGTCTTGATGTTCTCCCGTCACTCATTAAACTACCGATGATTTCATAAACTGCATGATCAGGATCGGTAATAGCTGGAACATGATAACCCTCTAAATACCAAGGTTGAGTAGATAATTCTAAAGTAACTTCCCTAGTCGCAGTTTGCTGAGGTTCTATTGGTAGTTTTTGTTGGGGTTTAGGTTTAGCTTGATAACGTCCAAAGTAAGTTTTCGCTAGTTTTTTGACTTCATTGGGGTTGACATCTCCCACAATAGCAATAGTTAAATTACTAGGAGCATAATAAGCTTTAAAAAACTTCCTCACATTCTCCGGTGTTAAGTTGCGAATATCCTGATCATAACCAATTACTGGCCTTCTATAAGGATGAACTTTGAAAGCAGCATCTATGAATTTTTCTATCATCTGACCGATAGGAGAATTTTCTACTCGTAAGCGTCTTTCTTCCAAAATTACTTCTTTTTCTTTATAAAATTCTCGAAAGACAGGATCTAAAAATCGATCAGATTCTAAAGACATCCACAATTCTAATTTATTCGCAGGAAAACTATAAAAATAGCGGGTAGCTTCTGAGGATGTAGTAGCATTTAAACCCACACCTCCAGCTTGTTCGACAATTTGCCCCATTTCGTTCTGTTTAACTAATTTTAGGGCTTGGGATTCTACTGATTTAAACTCGGTTTCTAACCGGGCTATTTCCTCTTTTTGATTCTCCGCTTTGGCGATTTTAATTTGGTTATCCAACTTTTCTAATTTTTCCAGCAGTGGGGCTTCGGCTTTGTAGTCTTTAGTACCGATGCGCTTTGTGCCTTTAAAGGCCAAATGTTCTAAAAAGTGGGCTACACCGGTTTGTCCATCTGGTTCATCAATACCACCCACATCAGCATAGGTTAAAAAGGAAACCACTGGGGCTTGATGTCTTTCTAAAACAATGAATTTTAATCCATTATCCAGACGAAATTCCGTTAAACGATTAATTACTTGTTCTAGGTAAGGCTGAATGGAATTTTGAGGCTGTTGCAAGGCTATGGCCATTTCTGGTATCCACCCCCAAGCCAAGACTATCAACGCTAAACTAGTGGCTAATAGAGAACGAAATGGGGACTTTTTCACGCCAGCGGTCAGCAAATTTAAGATTGTCTGGTGCATAAGCAAAAGTTAAGGTAAGTTTACATGACTGGAAAGACACACAGAGAGTTAACCTTCTATGAAGATTTTTGCAATTTCTCCATGCCGCGTTGCACAATAAGGCTACCAATCCTATTTTGAAGATATCAAAATACTATGCGAATTTTTAATTCCCCGCCATCATCAGAAGCACAGACCCGCGCCCGAATTTTGCAAGCAGCACAACGATTGTTTGCTACCAAGGGATTCGAGAAAACTACAACCCGTGATTTAGCACAAACCGCAGGAGTAGCCGAAGGAACTCTCTTTCGTTATTTTGACAATAAAAAAGCAATTTTGGTGGAAGTCGCCACTAATGGCTGGGTGGATATTCTCACCGATTTACTCACAGAACTCAGCGAAATGGGTAGTTATAAGGCTATAGCCCAAGTTATGCATCGTCGGATGTGGAATTTACAAAAAAACGCCGACATTATGCGTGTTTGCTTTATGGAAGTGCAATTTCATCCAGATTTGCGCGATCGCATTCAAACCGAAGTTATTGATAAAATGACAGATGTGGCTGAAGCATTTTTTCAAACAGCAATAGATAAAGGCATCTATCGTCAAATAGATGCCAAACTTGGTGCTAAAGTATTTTTAGGTTTATTTGCGATCGCTGGTTTTGCTGATCACACCCTCATAGAACCCAACGCCTCCCCCCAAGAAATGCAAAAAGTGGCGGAAGGGTTGGCGGATATCTTTCTGAATGGCGTTTTAGCAAAGGAATAGCCAATTACCAATTACTACTAACTAATTACCCATGGCTTGCGCTTCATGACTCCACTGTTGCACTAACTCAACTGCTGGACATAAATCCCGGCTGTGCAATGTTGATACTTGCAAACGCATAACTTGTCTATGCAATCTGTGAGTGGGAGTTTGCGCTAATTGGGCTATGGAAATAACACCAGCGTGAAGTAACATACCGCAATATTGAGTCCCTACACTGGGAACACGGGCTAAACCTGCTAAAACTACCCATTTATTCACAGAATGAAGATCTACCTGCAATTTACCCGCTAATATTATTCTCTCTTCTGGAGTTTTTCCTCTTGTAATTAGTTCTTCTGTGGTATTGATACCACAATTCTTTAGTTGAGCTTGTTCTTCTAGGCTTAATCCTGGTAGATCTTTAACAGGCCAATCGGATTTTTGCAGTAAACTTCTATTATTTGCACGGTTAATGGTCATTTTTTCAGCTTTTACTATGGGTTTATTTATCTAAAAATTTAGAATTTATCTAGATTCTCTCCCTTCCATTATAACACTTTGATCAAATCGCCATCTTTCTTTAGTCCGGCATCATTGACTTTATTGATAAGTTAACAAACATCAGGAAGAATTAGCAGCACAGAAATAATTAATATTTAAACTAAATACTTGAAATAAGTAGGTGAACGGAAAAAAAACAACATAAGTAACGAAAAGTAAAGTTGTCCAAAACCTGTTCCCTGTTCCCTGTTCCCTATTCCCTGTTCCCTATTCCCTTGTCATAACGACAATTTTTCACGCCAACCTACTTACTTTATAGTGAGGTGGGCATTACCCACCTCACTACAACTAATTAGCAACTTCAGCCATTTCAATTACCCGTCCGTCATAATCCTTAACTAGAAAATTCAAGGGTTTTTGATTACGAATTTTGAATTTTAAACCCCGCACTTCTACTCGCATTAAAATTAATTCTAGACACTCATGATCAAAACAAACATGACGCTGTTGATCTTTTGTGCCTAAACTAGCACCTGTGATAATATGTAATTGAGTATTTTTTTTCAGTTGATACCACAGCCCGTCCTGTCCATGATTCATGGTACTGTTAGACCAACTAGGACTAGCAGACATATACAGGGGGTCAATACTTGTTGCACCAATGGTTTGCTCATAATTGTAATAATAGTGCAAAGGTACTTCCGCTACGGGCAAATCTAACAATCCTTCATACAACTGTCGGGCAACTTCTAAATCTGATACCATAACAGTATAAACTTTAGGAGCGCTACTCAGAAACATCCACATAGCACCAGCGTAAGCCGCCAGCAGCATAATCATAATCCCTTGGGTGGAGAATAGGCTATCCAAGGGCAGGGAAGGCAAGAATGACCCTAAAGTTAGTGGACTTAGCAGGAACATTATGGAACTAGCTTCTATAACCATGAACAAACAGTATCAAAATATTGGTATAAAGTAGCCGCTTCTAATAGCGTCTATCAAGACTAACATTAAGTCCTTGTTTCTAGTTTATCAATAATCTAGTAGTCTGATCTGAGTCTATTTCACTGATTTGCAAATATTATTCAGCAGCCTTTAACTATTCCCTAGTATATTTTAACAGTTATCTAATCTAGAGATTGTGCAAATTCCCTACTTTCCTCACATTAATCACCCATTGGTAAAGTCACTATTTGATCACAGTGATCAAGAATTACTGACTTTGTTTCAACAATATCCAGATTCCGGTAAATATTTTACCGTGATTTTTTGCCGTTATAGCTCAATATTATATACTTTAAGTTGGCATTCGGCGCGATCGCCTGTACAAGCTGATTATTTGTTTGCTCTGATATGGCGACATATATTTTATCAATTAGGTAAACTAGATTTAAGTTCACAGGACGGCTTAACCCTACAAAACTGGTTAATTAATATGACCAGTTTCTATATTAACAAGATTGAACTACCACCAACAGAAACTATTCATTATTCCCTTGAGAATACTTCACCACCACTATGGTGCTATGTAGAACAAGCATTAGATCAACTACCACCAAGATCACGTTTAATGATCTTAATGGCACAAAGATTCCACTGGAATGAAACTAAAATTGCTGCTTATTTACAAGCTGAAGGAGAAGAAATTTCTCTGAGTGAAGTTACCAGTTGTCTGGAAGAGAGTTATCGAATGTTAGAAGCTAAATTACCTGCTGATATTCGGGCTATTTATTTAAACGAAAATTGAATTTATATTTTATGCTAAAATAGCACTATTTATTATCGAGCAATAGAATAAATGTAAGCAATGCTAAAAAATTCCCAGTTTTAACTTCTGATATCGTCTTGCTTACCTCTTGATCCATAACTACAAGTACAAAAGGAATTGAGATTATAGAACAAATTCACCATCCTTTAAATAGTTCCCCAGAGAAATGATCACAAAATTTAGTAAATAAGTTGCTAAAATAGGAGATTAAGTCATGTTTACTAATCACAGATAACTATGATATTATAGTCAACAGGAGGATAAAAAACCAAAAAATAAAAAATTCACCCCATCAGATGATGAATTACATAAATCAAATGATTGTCATCAAGTTTTGTCTATAAAATAGACTCGCTAATTTTTGTTCCTTAACTTTTTTAATCATGATTTTTTACATAGAAATTCCCTTAATTGGCAAAAAAGTTAAATATCCATTACGTTGGTTAATTGGTTTAATTGCCAGTGGTGCTTTAATTGTAGGAACAACAGCCACTATTAAAACCATCCAGCAAGGAAATAAACCACCAGATATAACTAAATTGACTGTCCCAGTGGCAGCAAGAGATATAACTGTCCGCATTACTGCTAGTGGTAAAATCCAACCAATTCAAAGCGTTAATATTAGTCCTAAAAGTTCTGGACTGTTGGCAGATTTAAATGTTGAACAGGGAGACAAAGTTAAGAAAGGACAAATAATTGCCCGCATGGATAATTCGGAAATTAAAATGCGAATTATCCAATACAAAGCTAATTTAGAACAGGCAAAAGCGCAATTAGCGGAAAGCCTAGCGGGAAGTCGTACCGAAGAAATTGCCCAAGGAAAAGCCCGTGTAGCCCAAGCACAGGCTCAATTAGCGATTATCCGTGAGGGGAATCGTTTACAGGAAATTCAACAAGCACAGGCTCAAGTAGACTCGGCAAAAGCTGCTGTGGAATTAACTGAATCACGTTTAAAACGTTATCAAGATTTAGCAAAAAATGGAGCAATTTCTCAAGATAGTTTAGAACAATATATCAGTGAAAATAGAAAAGCAAAAGCCAATTTAGAAGAAGCTAAAAAACGATTATCCTTACTGAAAATTGGCAACCGTAACCAAGATATTCAAAAACAACAAGCAATAGTTAATCAGGAAAAGGAAGCTTTAAGAAAATTAGAAAATGGTAATCGTCCTGAAGAAATTGCCAGATTAAAAGCAGCAGTAGCTAGTGCAGAAGCTCAATTAAAACAACAACAAGTACAATTAGAAGATACAATTATCCGCGCTCCTTTTGCAGGCATTATTACTCAAAGATACGCGACAGTGGGGGGTTTTGTTAGTCCTGCTGTTTCTGCTTCCAGTAGTGCTTCTGCTACCTCAACTTCTATAGTAGCTTTAGCTAAAGGATTAGAAGTTTTAGCAAATGTTCCTGAAGTAGATATATCCCAAATTAAACAAGGACAAAAAGTAGAAATTACCGTTGATGCTTATCCCGATGAAATTTTTCATGGACAAGTGCGTTTGATTGCTCCTGAAGCGGTAGTTGAGCAAAATGTCACCTCATTTCAGGTGCGGGTTACTGTTAATAAAGGGTCTGAAAAACTGCGTTCAGGAATGAATGTGAGTGAAGTGACATTTGTTGGTAATAACATCCAAAATGCCCTATTAATTCCCCAGGAGTTAATTGTTACTCGCAAGGGAAAAACTGGAGTGTGGTTATTAGGTGAAAAAAATCAACCTGAGTTTAATCTAGTCAGAATTGGTGCGAATATTGATAACGAAGTTCAAGTTTTAGATGGTCTTAAAGCCGGAGATAGGATATTTATTGATCTACCTAAAACGAAGGAAAAAGGTAAAACAGAATCGAGCAAAGAAAATAAAAATTAAACATAAAAATTCAGCACAAATTATGGACATTTTAGAAAGCTTTAAAATGGCAACTACCACCTTATTAGCTAATAAGTTGCGAAGTAGTTTAACTATGTTGGGAATTATTATTGGCAATGCCTCAGTTATTGGTATGATTGGGATTGGAGAAGGAGCAAAAATATTTACAAATAAGCAATTTCAGTCCTTGGGACCTAATACTTTATTTGTTATTCCCGGTAGTCCAGGAACTCGCAGTAGAGTAACAGGAGTACCGAGAACTTTGGTTTTACAAGACGCTAAAGCAATAGCTAAACAAGTCCGCGCAGTCAAAGAAGTTGCTCCAGAGATTAATAACCGAATTACAATCACTTATCGCAATATAAATACAACAAGTACGGTGATCGGTACTACACCTAATTATCCCACAGTTCGTAATTTAGAAATTAAAGAAGGTAGGTTTTTTAATGATTTCGATATTAAACGGAGTAAAAGAGTAGCAATATTAGGTCCAGATTTAGCCAATAAACTATTTGATAATCAAAATCCTCTGGGTCAGAAAATCCGCATTCAAAATACTACCTTTCAAGTAATTGGTTTAACCGTAGCCAAAGGTTCTTCCTTTGGGAGTAACAATGATGATACCGTTTATATTCCCATTAATACCATGTTTAGTCGTTTAGTGGGGAGAACATCCCCTTTTGGTATTAATATTGCTATGATTTCTGTATCAGCGAAGGATGAAAATAGTATATCAGCAGCAGAGTTTCAAATGGCAAATTTACTGCGTCGTCGGCACAAAATTACCCGCGAAGATGATTTTACCATTCAAACCCAAAAAAACCTCTTAGAAATCAGTAATTCAATTACCGGAGGATTGACAATAATGTTAGCTGCAATAGCTAGTATTTCCTTATTTGTGGGTGGGATTGGGATTATGAATATTATGCTAGTTTCTGTGACTGAACGTACTCAAGAAATTGGACTGCGGAAAGCTATTGGTGCAACCCAACAGGACATCCTTCTGCAATTTATGATTGAAGCCGTGATATTATCAGTAACTGGTGGTTTAATCGGCATTATTTTAGGGGGTGGTAGCATCATTTTAGTGGGAATATTTACTCCTTTTCAATCTACAATTTCCCCAGCAGCAGTTCTTTTAACTGCGAGTGTTTCTGGTGCTATTGGTTTATTCTTCGGTGTAGTTCCGGCTCGTCGCGCGGCTCAACTTGATCCTATGGTAGCACTAAGAACGGCGTAAAAATAATTGAAAATTACATATCTGGTATCGGTTTAACTACCAATTATCAGAGCAACCACGGGGGATTTGCCCCTACATAAAATCGCCATCTTGTAGATTACATAATCGGTGTTCTAGTCATCGCATTTTTAATTACAGCAGTTCCCGGTATTATGAAGTACAGATATTAATGATAAAACTCTTGTGGTGCGGGCATCTTGCCCGCACAAAGTGTACCTCACTCAAGCTCAACTTGCTGTAAAATTCACACAAACAGCAATCTATACGTTACAATAACAATCTACATGAGGATAAATCTTTATGGCTAATACTCTGACTTTTAATGATACGAATGTTCCTCAATCTGCACCAGAATCAGCAATTATCAGTTTAGAGGATATTTTTAAAGTTTATGGAATTGGAGATATAGAAGTTAAAGCACTTAATCAAGTGAATTTGGTGATAGAAAAAGGTGAATATTGTTCGATAATGGGTCCTTCTGGTTCGGGGAAATCCACAGCCATGAATATTATCGGTTGTTTAGATCGTCCTAGTCAGGGAAGTTATTATTTAGATAATTTGAATGTCGCGCAAATGAGTGATACAGAATTGGCGCATATTCGTAATAAAAAATTAGGGTTTGTCTTTCAACAATTCCATTTATTAAACCAATTAACAGCCTTAGAAAATGTCATGTTACCAATGGTATATGCTGGTGTTAAACCTGGGGAAAGAAAAGAACGAGCCACAGAAGCATTAATCAAGGTCGGTTTAGAAAAACGCCTCAATAATAAACCTACCCAATTATCAGGAGGACAACAACAAAGAGTAGCGATCGCTCGCGCCATTGTCAACCGTCCCGTTGTTCTCCTGGCTGACGAACCCACCGGCGCACTTGATTCTCATACAACTCAAGAAGTATTAGATTTATTTAGTGAACTTAATAGCAGTGGGATTACTGTTGTTATCGTCACCCATGAATCAGAAGTTGCGCGCCAAACTAAGCGCATTGTTTGGTTTCGTGATGGTGAAGTTGTTCATTCTCATCTTACTCCCAATGAATTACATCAGGTTGTTATATCTTAAATTTTGGTATTGTTGAATTGAGGTATGAAATTCTAGAATTGAACCTTTTTTTAAAACTCTTACCTTTGCGTAAGACTAAAATTCATCTGCTTAATCAACAATACTGTTTTACCTTCTACCATTTTTTTGTCCCTGGATTATATTTTGGATAGGTCTAATATGATGAGGAAGGTTCTAATTGCGGTTAAATATTGCCAGATGGAAAGTTATCCCTGGGATTATGGGAACGATTTGGTTATGTTTCCTATCCAGTTCCCTAGCGATCAGGCCTTACCAAAGTCGCGCCTTCACTAAGGAGGGAACATTTACCGCTCAGATTGAGGGGGCTGCTGTTGATAAAAATGGAAATTTATATGCTGTGAGCTTTGGACAAAAGGAAACGATTGGTCGGGTTACTCCAGATGGGGTTAGCAGCTTATTTGTTAATATGCCCAAGGGTAGTACCGCTAATGGTATTCGGTTTAACCGTCGAGATGAGATGTTTGTCGCTGACTATACAGGACACAAGGTGCTGAAAATCACTCCAGAGGCCAAAATCAGTGTGTTTGCTGATGAACCCAAAATGAATCAACCAAATGATTTGGCTATTATGGACAATGATATTCTCTTTGCCAGTGATCCCAATTGGAAAGAGGGTACGGGTCAGTTGTGGCGTATCAATAAAGATGGTAAAACTGAACTGTTGGAAAAAAATATGGGAACGACCAACGGCATTGAAGTGTCACCAGATCAGACCAAACTTTACGTTAACGAAACTAAGCAACTTAGAGTTTGGGTGTATGATTTAAATTCAAAAGGTGAAGTAAGTCACAAAAGACTACTACATCAATTTTCCGATGGTGGTTTGGATGGAATGCGTAGCGATATCATGGGAAACCTGTATATCACCCGCTGGGGCAAAGGAGAAGTTGTGAAAATGTCTCCCGAAGGAAAAATCCTCAAAACTATCCCACTCATTGGTCAAAAACCAACCAACCTTGACTTTGGAGGCCAGGATGGACGCACTTGCTTTGTGACTATAGCCGATAAAGGCAATATAGAGACCTTTCAAGTCGAACATCCGGGCAGGTCTTGGAAAATGCGGCATCGCGCTAAAAATGCTAATTGAAAAAATCCTTGATTCGTAGGTTGGGTTAAGGTAGGTTCACATTTCTGGTGAAAGTGGATTCAGGCCAGTCTAATCTTGACGTGGTTGATTTTTTCAATATCTGCAACCCCTAAACCCAATGCAGTAGCAATCATTATATGCTGGGGCTGACGCATATCAAATCCTTCTTCCTCCAAGGTTGTTCCTCCCGTAATACCTGTTTGCTTGGCTGAAGCTTGGACTCCCATTCTCCCGGTTTTGGCCACAGGAGGTAGATTCATGGCAACACGCTTGGCATCAATGATTTGCCACTCAATGCGATCCATGGCTACTGGGTCCGTAGCAAAGAACAGGGAGCGATAAGGCCAAGTATAGGGCGAATCCTTTTTACCAAAAGGTCCCTTTTGATACACTCCTACCAATCCATCCATAATGTTAAGCACAGTCTTTTCTCGAATGGGCTGGAGGGAACAGATGGTAGGAATGAAAATATTACAGGCGTTAGTTTCCGGTTTGGCATGACTGCGGGCGACATTATTAACTAGTCCATGGGAGAGGTTCTTCAAAGCACCAGTGATACCAGCGGAACCATGATCTTTGAGTACAGGAATATTAATTAATTTGTTAATTTGCTTGGAGACTATATTACAAAGATGCGATCGCCGGGTACGATCATCTTTGGGGTCATGAAGTTTGGGATCAATAAGTTCCATATAGGCGTAAACTTCTGGATCGTATCCCTTGATATCAAGTTGAACATCGTCATACTTTTCTACTGCACCTCCACCCCGCACACCATCAGGGAGATGTTTTTGGTAGCCAGCTTTAGCCCACATATCGCCATAGCGATCAAAAATAATTATATCTTGCGGTTTAACACCAGCAGACTTCAATCCATCAACGACTTCATAAATTAAGACATGATTAGAGATAGCCAGGGGTGCGCCCACTGGGTTCACCTTAATTCCTACTACATCCCCACGCTCAAACATGGAACGCCAGGAACTGACATTATCTGCTGCACCTGTTAACTCCATCATGCCACGGGCAACCATCTGGCGAACTGGTTCACGACGAAATTCACCATTAACTACAGATTCAATATGCCCGACTTCCACAACCCGTCCGGGGAAGGAACCTGGGATACCTAATCGTGAAACTACTGGTGTAGCTGTTGCCAGAGAAAATTTGTGGAATATTCCCATCACACTACCCGCCCCTACTGAGAGTGTTCCTAATAAAAGCTGACGGCGGTTAATGTTTAATAAGTTATCAGAAAAGTTACTCATACTTTAAAAACCAGATATCTGATTGGGGTGAAATTAGCGAAGATTAGCAATAAGGGGTTTCTACCTTGAAAAACGTAGTTTTTTGAAATTACAACATTGACCTGACTCAGATACAACATTAGCGGGCAGGATGCCCGCACCACAAGAGTTTTATCATTAATATCTGTACCTCATGACACGGGAATTTGATCTTCTTGCTTAAAGCTCAAAACTCAAACGAAAAACTCATTATTGACGCACTCATTCGCAACACGAAAAATTGGCTTTGAGATTGTCAAATAATCAGGCTTGATTCTTACACAATTAGCAAGAGATTACTATCTATCCAAAGGTAGTTGCCAACAGTTTAAAATAACGGGATTTTATTTGTTAGTACAGACTATGTGGTTAATTTCTACGGTGTTTAAGTCCCTAGCCCTAATTACTATGAAACAATTGAAAAATTTTAAATACAAAAAAACACTCAATGATGTTTTTTTATCTCTATTATTTATATTAGTTATATTATTTATACTTTCTTTCTCCCTGACAGCATTTGCACGTAACCAACCGTTTTATACTATTTTTCACACAAGTACACCAATAATCATTGATGGTAAATTAGATGAGCCAGGATGGACAGCAGCGCCGGATCTAGGGAAATTCAAATTTCCCTGGTGGAAATCGGGGAAGCAGGAACAAACAGTCAGTAAATTGCTGTGGGATAATGATAATTTATATGTATCTTTTATTGTTGAAGATGCACATATTTGGGCAGAACAAACTCAGCGTGATAGTGCAGTTTATAAGGACGATTGTGTAGAAGTGTTTACAGCACCGAATGTAGATAAACCCCAGGTCTATTTTAATATTGAAATGAACGTGCGGGGGGCATTTCTAGATCAATTTCATCCTCAAGGTCCAGTACGGCCATTCACCTCCGAATGGAATGGTGAAGGCATAAAAATTGCTACCTCAATTGTCGGGACGCTAAATGACGACAGTGATACAGATAAATATTGGATTTTAGAAGCGGCGATTCCCTTCAGCAATTTTGCTAAGGTAGCTAAGAATACACCAGCCAAATCAGGAGAAATTTGGCATCTCAACCTGAACCGCTTAGGTGGTAAAACAAATCCACAGCACAGCCAATGGTCTCCCAGCCAAACTCCAGACCCCCAATTTCATGTCCCCGAAGATTTTGGTCGTATGGTATTTTTAAGAATGGAGAGTCCATTTTGGCAAAGATAAAATAAATTTTGGCAAAATAGGTAAAGATTGTAGAGCCGAGAATCCCTACCCATTGAACGTCTATGACCAATATTTTGTGTTCCTCAAAATGAATACTATACCCGAATCTATACCCAACTGGGAAGAAGAACTAGACAGTGCCATTTTTACCTTTGACGATATTCAAGCAGAACTTAATTACAAACAGGCCAAAACCGCATTACGAAACTTAGTGAATAATCTGGATCTTTCTCCTGGGGAAAAATTAGGTTTAGAAGCTGAAATTCACGATTTGGAAACTATGCTAGATAAATTAGAAAGCATGGTAGTCCAAATTGCTGCTTTTGGTATGGTAGGACGTGGTAAATCTTCTCTTCTTAATGCTTTAGTGGGAGAAGAGGTTTTTGTTACTGGTCCTTTACATGGTGTAACTCGTGATGCTCAAATGGTAAATTGGAGTATTAGTGAAGAAGTTTTGGGAACTTTGAAAGCTACATTACCTAGCAACGGCCAATCTCAAGTGGAATTAATTGATACTCCTGGATTAGATGAGGTAGACGGTGAAACTCGCGCCGCTTTGGCTGAACAAATTGCTAAACAAGCTGATTTAATTCTGTTTGTGATTGCAGGAGATATGACTAAAGTTGAACAACTAGCTTTATCTCAATTACGAGAAGTAGGTAAACCGATAATTTTGGTCTTTAATAAAGTTGATCAATATCCTGAAACTGACAGAATTACAATTTACAAAAAAATTCGAGATGATAGGGTACGAGAATTACTTTCACCAGCAGAAATTGTCATGGCTTCCGCTGCTCCATTGGTGAGAATTGCAGTACAAAATTCTGATGGTACTAGAAGTGTAAGATTACAAAAAGGTAAGTCGCAAGTTGAAGAACTAAAATTAAAAATTTTGGAAGTTCTCCACCGTGAAGGTAAGGCTTTAGTGGCTTTAAATACTATGCTTTATGCTGATCATGTGAATGAGCAATTGATAGAACGAAAATTAATAATTAGGGAAGAAAATGCTAATCAGTTGATTTGGAAAGCAGTAATTACTAAGGCATTGGCGATCGCCCTCAATCCTGTTACAGTGGTTGATATATTAAGTGCTGTCATTATAGATATTTCTTTAATTTTAGGTTTATCTAAACTTTATGGTATCCCTATGACAGAAAATGGTGCTGTTAAATTATTGCAAAAAATCGCTGTGAGTATGGGTGGTATTGGTGCTAGTGAACTATTCGCAAATCTTGGTTTAAGTGGTTTAAAAACTTTGTTAGGAATCTCAACAACGGCTACCGCAGGAATGACAATTGGTCCCTATTTATCCATAGCTATGACTCAAGCCGGAGTAGCTGGTGTCTCTTCTTATGGTATCGGACAAGTTACTAAAGCTTATTTAGCAAATGGTGCAAATTGGGGACCAGATGGACCAAAAGCAGTAGTTAAGCAAATTCTCTCAACTTTAAATGAAACTTCGATTTTAAACCGCATTAAAGATGAATTATTGACGAAAGTTAAACTGAGAAAAAAAATCTCAAATTAGAGGATGTTTTAAAAGTTCGCTTCCCGTCAGGGATACGCTATTATACAAACTACAGCGTTTTTCGCTCTGATAAGGTATAAAGTTGAATCATGAAACTCTTGTGGTGCGGGCATCTTGCCCGCTAGATATGTACCTCATAACACCAGTAAGTGCTGTATGTCGGTTTTTTTCCGCTCACCTACTTACAAACTGATTTTCGTTTAAGATAATCAAATTACATGATATTAAATCATTATGTTCAGAGAAGAAGCTAAGTGGTTAGCAAATATTATCTATTCTCTCAATCCTAACAGTGTATTCCCTATGCTGAATATTGGTAGTTCTAACAAAAAATTTAGAGAACAAGAACAACCCTGGATTGATGAGTTATTATTCAAACCCGCAAGAAGTAAAGGCTACTCAGTAATTCATACGGACATAAAAAATGATATAGGTGTTGATCTCGTCGGAGACTTATGCAACGTTGATTTTTTAAAGCAACTTTCAGAAATGAATATTCAATCTGTTATCTGTTCTAACCTATTGGAACACATCAATAACAGAGAAGAAATCAGTAAAATTATTAGCTCTATTGTCCCTAAAAATGGCTATCTTTTTGTGACAGTTCCCTATCAATATCCCTATCACTGCGATCCTATTGATACAATGTTTCGACCCAATATCCAGGAATTAAGTAGCCTGTTTCCCGATTTCAAAATTGTCAATGGGGAAATTCTCCCAGGAGGTTATTTAGTACAATCAACTACTACTACTCCCATATTGTATACACTAGCGATGTTGATTCGACTTATGTTACCCATTTACCAACCATTGCGTTGGGTTGATTCTCTAAAATATGCTCTATGGCTATTCAAAGATATTTCTGTTAGCTGTGTTGTGTTGGAAAAAGTTAATTAGGGCTGACTGATAGCTTGTGTGGTGTCTCTCGTTCCCAGTCTCCAGAGTGGGAACGAGATAAATGTGATTAAGGATGAGAGGAATCTTGGAAAATGGCTTGGTTTTGAAACCAATCCTTACCCACCTGGATACTAATATCTGAGCCAATATTACCAGTGCTTTCTACGCGCACTTCCCCAAATCCCAAGAGACTACGTAATGATTCTGCACTATTTCCGTCTCCTTGTTGGGCGACAATGTGAGTTACTTCTAAGGGTTGTCCCCAGGGTTTAGAGATAAAAATATTGGTATATCCGGCTTTTTCCAATGTTCTAATTAGGGGACGCAACTGTGAGCGATTCCTGCGGAGTGCTTCGCTATCGCTCCCTGTACTGTCTTGAATAGCTACACGCAAACGACTAGGATCACTGGACTGTAGTTCTGTTTTTGCTTCTGAATCAAAGTGCTGAGATACTAGTTTACCAATAGCTCGTCTATCTGGTACCCAGTAGCTGGCATCAAACTCACGATTTTCACTGAAGCGTCCAGGTAACATTAACATTTGCATATTTGAGCGACTGGTTTTTGAGCCAAAACCCACCAGTGCTATTAATTCTTCAACGGATAAGTTGGTATCAATATTTTCTTTAACAACATTCAGAATGTCCGGTAATCGAGTAATAGTTGTCGGGTTTAAAGACTGTTCAATTAAAGCCCGTAACACCATTTGCTGACGTTGAATCCGACCAATATCCCCCAATTCATCATGACGATAACGTAACAATTGTAACGCTTGTTCACCGTTAAGATGTTGTTGACCTGCCTTTAAATTAATATATAAATGCTGGGAATCATCTCGGTATTTCATATCTTTGGGGACATAAACATTGACCCCACCCAAAGCTTCAATTAACTTACTAACTCCTAAAACATTAATGCGTACATAGCGATCTACCCCGATTCCGCCTAAGAGATTACTAACGGTTTTCGCTGTTAAAGCCGGACCTCCCTCCACATTAGCAGCATTAATTTTTTTGATGCCGTAGCCTTCAATTTCTGTGCGGGTATCTCTAGGAACAGAGAGCATGACTATTTTGTTGGTCTCTGGATCAAATTTGATCAACAGCATGACATCAGCAAGACCGTCAAAAGAATTAATTTGGGGTAAATAACCGAGACTTTTGCTATCAACGGGGGGGTTTTGTACATCTGGGGGTAGTACACTCATACCCATGAGGAGGATATTCACAGGACGGGTTAATTGAGAAAATTGTAACCCATTCCCAGAGATGCGATCGCCATCAAATACTGCTTCTTCCTGGGGAGTAAGTTGAGCTTGTTGCAAAGGTGTACTTTCCCAAGAAACTGCTAACAGCGCTCCTGCCAGCCCTGATAATATAGCAATTCCTCCCATACCCACTATAAACCATAGCCACCGTCCCGATTTTGATGGGCGAGAAATTTTCCGCCTATATTTAGCTTTTGCGGATCTTTGTTGTGCTGCTGATGTTTTTTGACTAGTCACAGACTTCCTCTCACCTACGATTTTGAATAACGTAAATTTGCCGACTCAATACATCTAAAACAAATCAAACTATGATAGCCAATTTTTGATTAAGTTTGCTATGGCGAAGGACTAAATTAAACTCAATGCAATAATTTTCAACTAACTGCATTGCCATTAGAAATTTCAGTCCAATAAATAGACATCTGGTAAAAATTAAATGTGGCTCATTTGCCACTGTTGTATAGAGACATCCCTGATGCAAGTATTCTCTCCTTGACAATTTTTACCTTTATATCTCTAATACTTACGCCATGCTTCCTCGGACAAATTACTAAATCCTGGTAAACGCGCAGATTTGCCTTGAATGACCCGAAAAATCAACCAAAGACTGACTAAAAAATAACCAGAAGTCAAGAAACTATTGAGGATTAACAACCGCAGTGTCAAAAAATCCGCAGCTGCTCCAGTAGTTAACAATAAATAACTTAATATCCATATCAAAGCCAAAGTGATAGATAGACGGCTCACAGTCAGTTGTTCTCGACTACCCTGACGGTTATACAGAGTCCACAGAGAGGGAAAAAAGCCGATAATAGGAATCAAGGAGAAAATTAACTGTGTTTTCAGAGCATCTGTATCTTTTACTGTCAGGTTATCCATAGTGGTTGATGTGATCATAAACTAAAGATGGTGAATAAAACTCATCAAGTTAGAGATAATATTCTGTAAAGAAGAAATCCCTTGAGTTCTATAGTGTAATTATCTAAAAATGCAAACACGAAAGCTACTTACTTGGTGGCAAACACTGACACCACTGGCAAGATTTTTAGCAATTGCCCTACTTGCACCCCTATTAGTTCTCAATGGTTGGGCTATTGCTACAATTTTCGATTATTTTCACTCCCTGATCGTTATTTTAGTCGGAGCTTCGGTACTAGCCTTTCTCCTCAACTACCCCGTCAGTTGGATGGAGAACCACGGAGCTAAAAGAGAACAAGTGGCTATCTTAGTTTTTTTATCAGCATTATCCATTTTATTAGCTCTAGGTGTCACCCTGTTTCCTCTGGCGTTGACCCAAGCCCAACAACTGGTAGCCCGTCTACCAGAATTAATTGACTCAGGACGTTCTCAATTAATGATACTCAATGATAAAGCAGAAAGCGCAGGTTTGCCAATTAATTTAGATGCTTTAGCCACACAAATTAATGATCGCGTTAAGGGACAATTACAGTCCATAGCCGGACAGGTCTTAAATTTAGCTGTAGTCACCGTTACCAGCTTACTAGATTTCCTGTTGACAATGGTACTAACCTTTTATTTATTACAACACGGGAGCGAACTTTGGGAAAGTTTAGTACAATGGCTACCTTCTAAATTTCGTGATCCTTTTTCCAATACAGTTCGTTTAAGCTTTCAAAATTTTTTTATTACCCAATTAATCTTATCCACCTGTATGGCTTCTGCTCTCATTTCCGCCTTTTTGTGGTTAAAAGTCCCTTTTGGGTTATTATTTGGATTGACGATTGGACTTATGGCGCTTATCCCCTTTGGTGGTTCTGTGGGTATCGCCCTGACAACTTCTTTAGTCTCACTTCAAGATGTGAGTATGGGGATAAGAGTATTAATAGCATCAGTAATTGTACAGCAAATCCTGGAAAATCTGATCGCACCCCGGATTTTAGGTAGTTTTACTGGTTTAAATCCCGTTTGGATTTTAATTTCTGTCTTGACTGGAGCGAGAATTGGCGGACTTTTGGGGGTAATTTTAGCGGTTCCCTGTGCTGTGGTCATTAAAAGCATTATCAGCGCCATTCGTCCCCCGGTTCTGAATCTTGATCCAGAAAAATCTTTTACTAGTCCGTAATAGCTACACCCATAAGACCAGCAAAATTTGCGAAAATAGTAGGTTAACTTATTTTATCGCGGTTGCTGATCAAAGCTACGAATAGGGGTCATGCAAAGACGCAAAGGCGTAAAGAATCAAGGTGATAAGGGTTCAATTTCCTATGTTGGCGGAGGTGTAACTAAATACACTTAATAACATCTCACCAGCGGACACTAAAACATACCTTCTTCCTAAACTTACGCCATAGCGTCGTTGTAAAAAATTGCTTTTGATAGGATTGATTTTCTTATGGTTCATGTTTTACCTCTATTGTGCTTTGATTTTTACATCTTTGTCCAGTCAGATGTTGATAATGTACTATTTGTTCACTATCTCATGTCCAATTTGATCAATCCTCAACGGTTACAATTTTGGTAACGACTATCTATTTTACCCAAGTCCTATGGAATAATCATGGTAAATTTCCCGTCCTTAACCTCTACAAGTACAGATTGTCCTTGACGCTCTCTTCCTTTGGTAAACTTGAGTGGATAACCTGATGTTTGATTATTGTTAAGCTCAACCTTTTGTAATCTTTCTAATACGTTATTTCGGGTATTATCTTGGGTATTATCTTTTGATAAAGCTTGAATAAAAGCCTGGGTTGCATCAAAACTGGTTGCAGTCCGCCAACTAATAGCTCCGCCCCATTTTTTTCCAGATTTTTCAGCAAAATCTTTTGCTTGTGAAGTTTCTCTAAACCAAGGAACTGATAAAATCATTCCCTCTACAGCCTTTCTACCTTTGATTAAGGTATCATTGCTATAAAGAGTGTGTCCACCTAATAAACTTAAAGAATTATCATCATTCGCTTTAGCAATCTCAATTGTAGCATTAGTGTGTTCTGTATCTGGAAACAAGATAGCAGCTTCCGCTTGAAATTTATTGATACTAACTTGTTCTCTTGGATCAAATTCTTTGTCACTTAAATCAATTGTAGGAAGTACCTTACCTCCCATTTTTTTAAATTCATTTGTAAATGCCTTTGTGATACTCTGGCTATAGGTGCTGTTAGGATTATTAAAAATCACGACTTTTTTAAACCCTAGACGATTAGTATATTGAGCTAACTTTTCTCCAGCAATTTCATCAGAATCAACTACTCTAAAGAAAACTGAGCTTTTTAATAAATTACTAGTAGCAGTAGAGGAAATAATCGCTAAACCAGCTTTTTCATATTCTGGTATTACAGCTTTAGTAACATCGCTAGAATTATGTCCAATTACTCCTAATATAGAATCATCTTTGACTATTTCCTGGACTACTTGTTTTGCTTCCTCTGGGTTATTACTATCATTAGCAATGACAACTTTTAATAATAAACCGTTTGAGCCTTGATTATCATTAAATTGATTTTGTGCTTGAGCTACACCACGTAATATTTCTTGAGCATTATCATTATTAGTTTTGCTGTCTATAGGTACAACCACTGCTAAACTCACGGAAGAACTATTTTGACTAGCGCGAGCGTTATTGTAGTAAATTAATACTTCTGGGTCGTAGGGATTTGCTTTGACAGCTTGTTGAAAGAAATTAACTGCTTCTTGATAATTACCATTTTTAAAGGCTGCAATACCCTGGTCACGAAAGCGATTATTAATATTAGAAAATAATGTTTTATCACCTCGGCTAATTGTATTATTATCTGGTGCATAATCTGGTGTGGGAGAAGAAGAAATTTTTAATTCCCTTTTTGAATCTAGTAGAGAGAAATTAGTATAACTAGCAACAAAAATACTAGCCGCAATTGTCATGGTAGTTGCAACTGCTGTTAAAATCATTAATGGGCGTTTTGTAGAAATATTTGCAGAAATATCAGTATGACTATTGCTATGATTTGTTATAATGTTGCTTGTGTTATTATTCTCAATATTCTCAACTATCTCTGGTAGTTGGATCATCTCTTTCTGGTTAGGAATTTTTTTTTCCTCAAATTCACGGAATTGACCGATTTGATCTTGCAGGGGATAACGTTTTATAATCCAGCGACGCACCAATTCTACTTTTATTTTTTCTCCGGTTGCATCTAAAAAACCATTGTCTAACAGTTGTTTTCGGGCTTGATTAATCAGTTGATTTTTTGCGTCAATTCCCTGAATTTCTAGTAATTTTAAGTAGTTTTTTCCAGTTTCTTGAGCTTGTGCAATTGCGGAAAAAACGACTTGTTCGGGAATAGAAAAAGCACACCAAAACCAGGATAAACCAGCTTCACCGATTTCAATTGCTGTATCTACAATTTTTTCTACGTCTGCACTAGTAATTTTAAAACTATTCTGTTCTCGCGCTCTACTGAAAATAGCAAAGCATATTATTTGTGTACAATATGGATGTCCTGCGGATAGATTGAAAATCGCTTTGATAGCTTCTTCTTCATATTCAAGTACACCTTGGGCTGGTTTCGTAATTAATTCCTTCGTACTATCTTTATCTAATAACCCAATTTCTATCTTAGGTACATCTTCAAAGATTTTCAGGATATTAAGTGTACTTGCTAAATGTTCTCCTATGGATATAACTATAAATAATTTATTATTTCTTTTAGTGATATCAGATAATCTGCGGAAAATCTTTTTTGTTAATTCTATGGCCGATGATTCTAAATCTTGACTAATTAAAGCATCAAATTCATCCAACAGTAAAACTAAATTTTTGTTTTCTAATTGTTGATAAACTTGCGGTAAGAATTGACGTTCAAAGATATTAATTTCTAATTCTAATTCTGTGGTTTTGGGTGGTGATATGCTAGTTTCTAGCTCTAAATTATCTACGATTGCTTGAGCTAGTGCTGCTAAAATACTACTCCAGGGATCCTGACTGTAACATGATAAATCAAAGGTAACAAAAACAAACTCATTCACTTCCGCCAATTGTTGGGGAATACTAAGGATGATAGATGATTTACCAATACGTCTTTGTCCGTATAACAATAGTAATTGTTGAGACTGTTCAAGAGAATCTTGAACAAGCTTAAATATACTTTCTCGGCCAAACAGGGACTCTCGGTAGTCAATGGGACGACCGATAATATATGGGTTTCTGTGAAGGTTGGAAGTAATCATGCTCTAATCATACATCTAATCTCCCATTGTAACTCATTCAATGGGAACAAATTTACCATCTTTAACTTGAACAAGAATAGATTGCCCTTCGCGTTCTCTTTCTTCTGTAAACTTGAGTTGATAGCCTGATGTTTCATTAGTGTCAAGGTTGATGCTTGGTAATTTTTCTAACAAATTGGTTCTTGTAGCATTGTTAGATAGAGCTTTGATAAATGCTTGGGTAGCGTCAAAGCTAGTTGCAGTACGCCAACTAATACCTCCGCCCCATTTTTTTTCAGATTTTTGAGCAAAATCCTTTGCTTGTGGAGTTTCTCTAAACCAGGGTGTAGCAACAATTAAACCCTCTACATTCTTTGAGGTATTATCGCTATAAAGAGTGTCTCCACCTAACATTTTTAACTCTTTTACTCGTCCGTCTTGGGGGTTATCCTTGAGTTTGGCATTCCTACGGATAATTTCTTTAACAATTTTGATGGCAGTATCAGTGCTTTGTGTATCTGGAAACAACATAGCTGCTTGTGCAAATTTATCTCTACTATAGACAGTGGCGGAAATTTCTCTCCTCGCATCAAAATTGATATCAGTTAAATCAATTAGGGGTTTACGAACCACCTCACCGCCTAATTTTTCAAAGCGATTAGTAAATACTTCTCTGATACTATTACTATAAGGGCTGTTAGGATTAGCAAAAATGACTGCTCTTTTTAATTTCAAATTATTGAAAGTGTATTCGGCTAGTTTTTTTCCAGCACTTGCATCAGAACTAACTGTCCTAAAGAAAACAGATCTTTTGAGGAAAACACTAGTCGCGGTGGGAGAAATAATTGCTAAACCAGCTTTTTCATATTCTGGTAATTCTGCTTGTGTAGCATCACTTGAATTATGTCCAATTACACCTAATATGGAATTATCTTTAACTAATTGTTGTGCTACTTGTTGCGCTGATTTGGTGTTATCATCGTTAGCAATGACAATTTCAAGAAACCTATTATTTAAACCTTTATTATCGTTAAATTGGTTTTGGGCTTGTGCTACACCTCGTAAGATTTCTTGAGCGTCATTTTCGTTAGTACCTATGGGTACAACGACAGCCAATATAAAGGGAGAACCCTGTTGACGAGCGCGGGCATTATTATAGTAAATTACTAGTTCTGGATCCTTTTGATTTGCTTTTATGGCCTGTTGAAATAACTTAGCCGCTTCTTGATAATTACCATTTTTGAAAGCTGCAATACCTTGGTCACGGGAGGGATTATTATTATTAGGAAATAATGTTCTTTCACCTCGGCTAATTTTGCTATTATCTACCACACAAGAAACACCTAAAACACCTAATTCTCTGTTTTCACCTGGTGGACAGGTTCTAGAAAGCTGCTGATAAATACCAAAACCGAAAACAGATACAACCGTAGTTAAGGCAACAAATGTAACAGGTATTTTCATGATTTGTCTGAATGGGTTCGGTTTTACTGTAGTTTTATTTGCTATGATTTGTGGTTGTGAGTTTAGGTTTTGTACACCTTGTAACCTAGATTCAAAAGCTCCAATTTCTGCCAATTTATCCTGAGATAATTGTCTATTGGGATCAATTTGTAAAACTCGTTTATACTGTTCTCTGGGGCGAGCAAAGTCTTTATTAATGGTCAGGTCATGTCCGTATTTTTCTAATGTTTCTATAAAACCGTCTTTGCTCTCTTCTGGAGCAATTTTATAGGCTTGTTCATACAGTTCTAAAGCTTTATCTAAATTGCTTGCTTGGGAATATTTTTTAACTAGATCAAATACAGGCTGTAAGACAATTTCCTGTTGATTATTAATAGAGTAAAATTTGTAAGCTCGACTGTAAAGTTCAAAAGCTTGGTCGAATTTTTCTACCTGTAAATATTCTTTCGCCAGAGAGGTTACAGTTTGAAAATTATTAGGATTAATTCCTAATGCTTCTTCATAAAGTTGTAATGCTATTTGCGGTTTGTTTTGTGCTACCGAACAAAGATTGTCAACGTCTTGCTTATCAACTTCTGCTAATTTACTAATCTCATCTTTTAGCTGATGTTTCTGCAATAACCAAAGCCGAACTAACTCAATTTTGACTCTTTTTGACTCATTTAAAAAACCATAGTCAGCCATTTCTTTGGCTACCTGAGTTAAGGAATCTGTTAATATGCCATAATCTTTTAGTAGTAGTTTGGGGTTATAGGAAACTCGGTCGTCTTGCTCTTCTCTATGTTGAGCTTCTGCTGCTGCTGAAAAAACAACTTGTGCTTGAGGATATAAACCATCCCAAAACCAAGCTAAACCAGCTTCTCCTGTTTGAATTGCTTTATCTATGATAGTTTTAACATCTTCTGCATTTATTGTCCATATCTGACGTTCCCGCGCTAAATTGAAAAGCTCATAGCAAATTAATTGAGTGAAATAAGGATGACCTGCTGATAAACTGAATATCTCTTCTATTGCATTTTGCTGATAGGTAACAACTCCTTGAGCAGGTCTGGTAATAAGTATTTCAGCACTATCTCTGTCCAGAAAACTGATTTCTCGATGGGGTGATTCACGTACAAAATCAAGTAGATTTGGTAGTTCTTTAATATGTCGTCCCACTACGGGAATAATAAATAATCGTTCTGGCCATTTTGACAACCAGTCCTTGATTAATCTGAAAAATTCTACATTATCTTCGTTATTTGCTTCACTTAAAACATCGAACTCATCTAACAATAAAACCAGCTTTTTTTCACCTAATATATTGTATATTTGAGTTAAAAAATCCCCATGAAAAATTGTAGGATCATCTTCTATATCTTCTGCTGTAGGAATAGTAATAGGAATAGTCGTAAGACTATTTTCTATTTCTTCTCCAATTCTCTTTGCTAGATAGTGTAAAATTTGATTGATGGGATGTTTCTGATTATCACCGACAAAAACCTGGATATCAAAATCAATAAAAATAAATTGATCCTCACTATAACTTATCTTTTGAGGAATTTGTTTGAGTACAGAAGATTTACCAATCCGTCTTTGACCATATAAGAGAATTAGTCGAGTATTTTGTTGTAAAGTATCTTTAATAAACTCAAATAAACTTTGTCTACCAAAAAATTGGTCTGGTTTGTCAATAACAGAACCTATAATGTAAGGATTTCTCTGCTGTTGTGGATTAATCATATTATTTGTACTCCTCACCGATTATACACTTGGCTTTAAATAAAAATGGGATATTGATACTATACATTCTCTGTAGAATTTACGCAATATCTTACTAAAAATTTTTGTTTATTTTTGTTTATTTTTGTGTGGGGATAATTCATGAATTACCCCTACTTTGTATTTTACAGCAGTAGGGTGTGTTAGCGTCAGCGTAACGCACCTGAGATTTTTGAGATTTAGATAAGTCCTATCCAAGTAATATGTCACGACCAAGTTTAAGGAGCGATACAACCGTATCTTGATGCTGACCTGACCAAGTAATTGCTTTTTTCATCTCCTCAACTTGTCCATGACTCATCAGATTAAGAAATACTCTCTCGCGTTTTCTGATTTCACTAGCTTTTGTATTCCAAATCTCCTGAATTACCCACTTTTTCATAATTGAAGAAGTGAATAAATATATCTTTTCCTGTTCTTTTGGTAATTTTGGTTTTGGCCTGATTTCCGAAACAATTACCCCCTGTTCTTCTAATTCAGTTAAACTGCGTTCATTTTGATTCAAAATGCGACCCATACCTTTTAAATTAAAGTCTTTCTGCTCTAAATGACCGTCTAGATCTAACAAAACAATCAGCATTAACAAGGTTTTTTGTTGGTCATTACATCTTTCCCAAATTGTTTCAAAAATCTGTTTAGTATCCCTTTCAAAATCACTATTAAATTTATTAATATCAACTTCTTCTCCTTGCTGTTTTGCTATGTTTAGTAAAAAACCAGCAATTTGTATTAAAGTCGGATGACTACCAGTAATATTTCTAATTCCAGTTCTTAACTCTGGTGGAAATACTGATCCTGGTAATAATTGCTCTGTTTCCTGGTAATCAAATTTTTTCAAAGATTGATACATGAGCATGAATTGTGTCAAAAGCGGCTGTGATTTCAGATGTGCGACCGATAAAATATTCTGGAGGAACTTGTATATTGGCGAAGAAGGGATGAGCCATAGTTCTGGAGATCCTAATTTAATTCTGACGTTATTAGCCATAATAGTCATAATACAGGTTATCTCCTTGAGATTCCTGACTTATTAAAAAATTCGGGGATCTGAGTGGATGTTAAATAGTTCTCTAAGTATGATTTTATGCGATTAATTCTCTACAGCAAGCCCGGTTGTCACCTTTGTGAAGGATTACAGGAAAAATTAGCCCAAATCAAAGCTCTGAGTTTTGAGCTAGAAATTCGGGATATTACCACTGATAAAAATTGGTTTGTATTGTATCAATATGAAATACCTGTACTCTATTTTGTCACTGATGAGGGTAAGGAACAAGCCATACCTCGTCCCTCTCCTCGTCTCAGTGTCGAAGGACTGGAAAAATTTTTAGCTAAGTATGTAAAAACTTGAATTGGAGTATGTTTACATTTTGCACCAGTCCCGAAAAATGCCTCCGAATTAATGCCTAAATATTTAGTAGTGAGGACTTTAGTCCTCTCTTCAGGAAACTATTTAAACAAAATCAGGGCTAAAGCCCTGACTACAGATAATACGTGATAGTTTTTTGTGACACCAGTGTAAATCCTAAATCGAGTTTGCTGAAAAATTTGTAAAGTTTTATTTACAGAGCTAATTCTGTTAAGATTCTTTTCATAAACATTAAAATATATAACCAACCCCATGACATTATTAATAGTCGGTGCAACTGGCACATTGGGAAGACAAGTAGCCCGTCGCGCAATTGATGAAGGATACAAAGTCCGCTGTTTAGTTCGCAGTCCTAAAAAAGCAGCTTTTCTCAAGGAATGGGGCGCTGAACTGGTACGCGGGAATTTATGTCATCCTCAAACCCTGACAGAAGCTTTAACAGGTGTAACCGCAGTTATTGACGCTGCTACATCTCGTGCCACGGATTCTCTGACTATTAAGGAGGTAGACTGGAATGGGAAAGTAGCGTTAATTCAAGCTGCTAAAGCTGCGGGGGTGGAAAGGTTTATCTTTTTTTCGATTTTAGATGCTGATCAATACCCCAATGTTCCACTGATGGAAATTAAGCGCTGTACAGAGGTGTTTCTAGCAGAATCCGGCTTAAACTATACAATTTTACGTCTAGCTGGTTTTATGCAAGGTTTAATTGGTCAATATGGTATACCTATTTTGGAAAAACAACCTGTATGGGTAACAGGTAAGTCTTCACAAATAGCTTACATGGATACCCAGGATATTGCTAAATTCGCTATTCGTGCTTTGAGTGTGCCAGAAACAGAAAAGCAGTCTTTCCCTGTGGTGGGAACTCGCGCTTGGGGTGCTGAGGAAATTATTGATCTTTGTGAAAACTTATCTGATAGAGACGCAAAAGTTACACGAATGCCCCTGGCTTTACTACGTACTGTCCAAAATTTCCTCCGCTTTTTTCAGTGGGGATGGAATGTTGCGGATAGATTGGCTTTTACAGAGGTTTTAGCTAGTGGTAAAGCTTTAAATGCAGAAAATATGGAGGAAGTATATACTGTATTTGGGTTGGACAAAGAACAAACAACCACCCTGGAAGTTTACTTACAAGAATACTTCAGCCGGATTATGAAGAAGCTAAAAGAGTTAGATTACGAAAAAGCTAAAGTTAAAAAGCTCAAAAGCCAAAAGACTCCTTTTAAACAGTCTTCCAAAGCCAATAGTCAATAAATGGGATTTTGGATTTTGGATCTCTTCCTGACGCGGTGATTCCTAATTTCTGTCCTAAGGAAAAGACTTTTTCAATAAATGTGGAACTAATGGTTATATTGGTCAAAAATGTGTAACCATTAGATACAGAAAAAGCATCCTTTAAACTTGGATATTTGAGTGTGCCGAAAGCAGGCATTATCTATAACGACGTGAAACCGATAGCGAGTAGTGTCGCTATCCAACTAAAAGACAAGCTCACCGCTGCTGGTTGGGATGTTTACATCACTGCGAGTATCGGTGGTATATTGGGTTATTCTCAACCAGATAGCCTTGTCTTTCACACACCTATCGAAGGTCTTACGCCCCCTGGCTTTGACTCAGATATGAAATTTGCAGTGGTGTTGGGGGGAGATGGTACGGTGTTAGCAGCATCTCGCTTAGTCGCCCCCTCTGGTATCCCCATGCTGACGGTCAATACGGGTCACATGGGATTTTTGACGGAAACTTTTCTCAACCAGTTACCCGAAGCCATAGAACAGGTAATGGCTGATGAATATGAAGTTGAAGATAGGGTCATGCTCACCGTCAAAGTTCTCCGGGGAGATACGGTGACATGGGAGGCTCTCTGCTTAAATGAAATGGTGTTACATCGAGAACCTTTAACTTGTATGTGCCATTTTGAAATAGCAGTGGGGCGACATTCTCCAGTGGATATTGCGGCAGATGGTATTATTGTTTCTACTCCCACGGGTTCTACAGCTTATTCATTAAGCGCGGGGGGTCCGGTAATTACTCCTGGTGTCCCCGTTTTACAGTTAGTACCTATTTGTCCCCATTCCTTAGCTTCTAGAGCTTTGGTATTTCCTGATCATGAACCAATTAATATCTATCCTGTGAACATTCCCCGATTGGTGATGGTGGTAGATGGTAATGGTGGATGTTATATTTTAGCAGAAGATCGGGTATATTTAGAGCGATCGCCCTATAGTGCCAGATTTATCCGTCTACAGCGACCTGAGTTTTTCCGTGTTCTCCGGGAAAAACTGGGTTGGGGTTTACCACATATTGCTAAACCTTCTTCTGTAGAATTGCCTTAATGGTGAGTAGTCAGTGGTTAGTTGTCATTTGTCAGTTAGCGTCATAGTCATATTGGCCAGTAAACGCCAAATTGGTCTAACTCGCACTTCTCCATGCGGGATCATCTTAAATCGTAGCAATACGGTTTAGATGTCAAACAAACCAATTATTAGATTTTTGGTATCGCTTTCTCAGATTTTACATTTTTTCCTTCTCTCTGAGACAATTAAAAATCCTGGACACACAGACAAAACTCAACTACTTGAGTTCAGTTCAGGAGTCTTGATTTTTCATTAGTCCACCTTCGCGCAGCGTTCCGAATTACCAATTTCTAGCAAATGATAGCTATTCACAATCCCTCTATTTTTGTTTTGGTGATTGAACCAGATGAAACTCTAGCTAATCAATTAGCTTTTGATTTACAAGAAGCTGGTTATGATGCAATTGTAGCTCATGATGCGGTCAATGGATTAGAATACTGCGGCGATGCTTGTGGTGTTCAAAACCGTAATCAACCTGCTTTAATTGTTATAGACCGGATGCTGATTGGAGAATCTGGATTATCTCTATGTAAAAATATCAGAAATATGGGTAATCGTTCTCCTGTCTTAATTTTAATGGCCAGAGATACAATAGATGATCGAATAGCTTGTTTAGACGCTGGCGCTAATGATTATATTCTCAAACCTTACCGTTCGGAAGATTTTCTCAAGCTGATTCATCTCTATCTCAAACCGGATCTTGATACCACAGAGCAATTGCGCTTTGGAGATTTAGTTTTGGATATAGGGACGCGTCGCGCTATTTACAATAGCAAAGCTATTGACTTAACCATGAAGGAATTTGAACTGTTAAAGTTCTTAATGGAACATCCCCGCGAAGTATTAAGCCGCGAACAAATTTTAGAGAATGTTTGGGGTTATGACTTTATGGGTGAATCTAACGTGATTGAGGTCTATGTTCGTTATCTTCGCCTCAAAATTGAAGAAGAGGGTCAAAAACGCCTAATTCAAACTGTACGCGGTGTAGGTTACGTACTCAGAGAATCCTAAAATCCATAAACTGAGGAACATTTACAAATAAAATCTAAATTTGTGGACAATTTGGCAGAAATTAAGTAAAATAGTTAAAATCTAAATCCCAGTAAATAAACTAAATTGTCAACTGTCAATCATTAATTACTAATCACCCCTTTCCTCTTCCCTGTAGCAATTATGATTTATTGGTTCAGTTTATGTTCAGTATTGCTGAGTATTTTACTAACAGGTTGTTCACCACCGACCACAGCTAAATCTCCTCCTGTGATATCAGAGTCTCCAGCCCAAATACTAGTAAATGCTGGTCAAAATTTACCAATTTCAGCAATTGCGACTTTCCCTAAAGATGTAAAAATTGAGTTGGAAGTAGCAGAAACACCAGAACAGCAAATGATGGGTTTAATGTATAGGCCAACTTTAGCGGATAACCGGGGAATGTTGTTTATTTTTCCCTCGTCACAACCGGTAAGATTTTGGATGAAAAACGTCCCAGTTGCTTTAGATATGGTCTTTATCAGAAAAGGTGTAGTTGAGTATATACAACAATCTGCTCCTCCTTGTAGTGAAGATCCTTGTGCTACTTATGGTCCTTCTGTACCTGTAAATCAAGTAATTGAACTCAGATCAGGACGAGCCGCAGAATTAAATTTAAAAAGAGGAGATTATATCAAAATTGATTTCGTTAGTCCTGTAAGTTATCAGTAATTTAAATCCTGATTATAGCGTTTCTGGCGTTGCATAATGACAGTATCAGTTATGTTTCCGTCCAAGGTGCAAAGGAAAAAAGATTTTTAATTTTCCGAATTTATAGCTCCATTAGTCTATCACCATGCAGGCTACTAGCAACGACTTACTTTCCTTCTATTTTGTGTAAGTAATCTCTACAATAGGGTATCAATATACCAGACTTTTCGCAAATACTTGGTTTATTGTCAAAAAATATGAGGTGAACTAGCATAAATAACAGGGAAGA
Source organism: Dolichospermum circinale AWQC131C (assembly GCF_000426905.1). Lineage (NCBI taxonomy): Bacteria > Bacillati > Cyanobacteriota > Cyanophyceae > Nostocales > Aphanizomenonaceae > Dolichospermum > Dolichospermum circinale. Next base: position 8,287 of record NZ_KE384609.1, on the reverse strand, counting down.
GGTTAACATTTAGTATTAGTCTGAATTAAGATCAAGTTTTAGGTTCTCCTGGTTAAACTTACCACATTAGATACAAGTAGCAAAAATCTCTCTTTTGATATAAAACTTTGAAAAATGGTTATGGAGAAGCAATATTTTCTATATAACCTCTCAATGTTAATCTACTTGCAGCAAAGTGACAAATAAAATACTGGTTACATAATACCCGCAAAATAGATAAACAATCTATAATTATACATTTCCCCCAAGGATGTGACATACAAATGGTAATATCAAGATATTCTCGGCTGATTAATTTTCTCCAGGAAGATTTAGCAATTTCCACTGCTTCCTTGTCCGTAGCATTGCGTAACCGTGATCAAGATCCTGGTTCTTTAACAATGACTCTTTGGCAATATGGTTTAATTACTCTAGAACAGTTAGAACAAATTTATGATTGGCTAGAAACGGTATAGGGAAAAGGTGACAGGTGCTACGCCACGGGGACAGGTGACAGGTGACAGGGAAGAGAGAACAATTACCTATTACCAATTACCCATTACCCATTACCAATTACCAATTACCCATTACCCATTACCCATTACCAGCCTCATAACTACTGAGCAAAAACTTTTGCTGCTGCTGCTATACCAGCGCCAACGGTGAAGTTTTCGTGACCAACCTGTGGCAGAACAACTTCTAGGGAGGCGATACAGCTAAGGATATCACGATCGCTGACAAAACCCAAGTGACCAATGCGGAAAATTTTATTACTGAGATGGTCTTGTCCACCTGCTAGAGCGATATCAAACCTTTTTTTCATCAAAGAGCGAATTTTATCACTTTCGATGCCTGGAGTGGCGACAGCGGTAATGGCCGGACTAGCACATTCGTCGGCCGCAAACAAAGATAAATTTAAGGCTTTTATAGCCGCACGGGTGGCATTTTTTTGGCGTTCATGACGGGTAAAGATGGATTCCAATCCTTCCTTTTTCATCATTCCCAGAGTGGTGTGTAGGGCTACTATTAAGTTAACCGGGGGAGTAAAGGGGGTCGTATTTTTAGCGGTAGATTTGCGATATTTACCTAAATCTAAATAATATTTAGGTAACTTTGCGGTTTTGTAAGCTTCCCAGGCTTTGGGACTGACGGAAACAAATCCTAAACCGGGAGGAATCATGTAACCTTTTTGAGAACCGGAAGCGACTACATCTAAACCCCAAGCGTCTACAGGGACGTTGTAAGCGCCTAAACTGGTGACAGCATCAACAATAATTAAGGCCTGTCCATGTTCTTTAACGTGACGGTTAATAGTTTCTAAATCATTAATCACCCCGGTGGAGGTTTCACTGTGGGTAATAATTACAGCTTTAATTTCCTTGTTGGTGTCTGCTTGTAGTTTAGCTGCAAATTGGTCTGGGTCTAAAGGTTGTCCCCATTCTGCGGTGACAGTTTCCACATTTAAACCAAAAGCTTGACCGACTTCTACCCAACGTTCCCCAAATTTACCATTAGAACCAACTAAAATGCGATCGCCTGGGGAAAGGAAATTAATTATTCCCGCTTCTACAGCACCAGTACCGCTGACGTTTAACATCAGTACATCACTTGTAGTTTGATGTAGCCATTTCAGGTTTTCTGTCACCTCCCCCATCATACTACTAAATTCACCAGTACGGTGGCCAATGGGGTGTTTGGCTAATGCTAGTAAAGCTGCTTCTGGAACTGGAGTCGGTCCTGGAATCATCAGCATCAATTTATTATCCATCTGTGTGTTATGTCCTAGTTGAAAATTTCAATACGATCCAAATTAACCCTTAAAGGGGATAAAAACACAAAAAAAATCTACTAAAATCCTTTATAGGGATAGTAGTTCAAAACCGTCAGGAGCAATCAACTTGATCTGGAAAATGATTGATAGACCAACGGTAATCAATTTTCACAGAGGAAGACTGAAAAATTTCTTCTAATCGTTTTTGTTGGGATGCAGCTTTTCGCATGGTAATAATCAGTTGATTGACTTGATTGCGAAGGTCTTGATTTTGACCTAAAGAGGTCATGGTTTGCTTTTCCAAAAGTTGAAGTATCAGTTCGTAATGGATAGGAGAGGGTAAAGGAATTGGCTCCATGTAATTTATTGTCAAGTTGCAATTTAGGGATTTTTTAATTTTCTTTTAGTCAAAGTTTAGCTAATCCTTAACTAGTTGTTACACAGAAAATAAATAATTGCAGGTCATGGGCTGTAATTAAGCAAACAGATTCGTAATTGCTACTTGAGGATCTGGTTGTTTCACTAATGATTCACCAATCAGTACAGCAGATACACCTGCTGTTTTAACTACATTTAAATCCTCTGGATGATGCAATCCTGATTCACTGACGACTAGAATATTTTTTGCTTGTAATTGCTCACCTCTAGCTGTCATTAATTCAGAAGTTGTTTGTAAATCAACGGTAAAATCTTCTAAGTTGCGATTATTAATTCCGATTAAGGAAACACCATCTAAAGCTAAAACCCGATCTAATTCTTCCAAATTATGCACTTCTATTAAAGCTGCCATTTTCAAGTTATGAGCAATTTTAATAAAGTATTGTAGATCTTGATCATTGAGAATTGCTGCTATTAATAAAACTGCATCTGCACCATTAATACGCGCCCAATACATTTGGTAGGGATAGATGATAAAATCCTTACATAGTAGGGGTAAATCTACTGTAGAACGGACTAAAGACAGATTTTCAAAACTACCTTGGAAAAATTTAACATCTGTCAGCACCGAAAGACAACTAGCGCCCCCTGCTTGATAAGATCGAGCTATGGCTACTGGGTCAAAATCTGTCCTTAATATCCCTTTACTGGGAGAAGCTTTTTTAACTTCGGCGATTAAAGCGGGATTAGTTTTACCATAACGCAATGCAGCGATAAAATCACGGGTGGGTGGTACAGATAGGGCTTGTGTTTGCAATTCCCGTAAGGGAAGCTTTTCCCGCATTTTTTCAACTTCTGTTTCTTTATGCCAGACAATTTCTTCTAAAATATTATTTGGTGCTGCACCCTCTATAGCGGATTTATATTGGATTATAGAAATATTAATAGCTGGGCTAGGTGAACGACGACGAATTTGCATATTAGTTGGTTGTTGGTTGTTGGTTGTTGGTTGTTAGTGGTCTGTTGTTAGTTGTCAGTTGTCAGTTGTCAGTTGTCAGTTGTCAGTTGTCAGTTGTCAGATTTTTTTCCTGAAAGATTGCCAATGGAGTTAAGATCAGCGTTTAACTTAGGAGAAAGTTCTTCAATAATTGGTTTGAGCCTATTTACTTCTTCATTTGTTAACAGATTTCGTTTATAAGCCCGTCTTAACCAATGTCTAGTTTAATTTAAAGAACCTCGCGCTATTCTGACGAAACGGCGATTATCCTGAAAGTTATACCTACCACAACCTTCTGCAATATTTGCGCTAATACTATCAACAGAACGTACTATTTGCTTACCAATTGTTGCTTGAGGAAATTCCTCCCAATATTGACCACTGACAACTAACCATTGACCACTGACCACTGACCACTGACTAACGATTAACTAACTAACGCGCGTTTATAAGCTTCATCTAGAACTTCTGAAAGGGTGGGGTGAGCGTGAACTTGGTAAGCAAGAGTTTTGATAGATTGACGGTTAGCAACAGCGGCCGAAGCTTCGTGAATTAGATCCGAGGCGTGGGGACCAAAGATATGTACACCTAAGACTTCTCCTGTATCTTGGCGGTAAATCACCTTTGTCATACCGTCAGTATCATTTTCTGCCAAAGCTTTAGAATTACCTTTAAAATAACTCTTAGTGGTGGCGATTTCAAAACCTTCATTTAAACCCAAAGCATGGGCGGCTGTTTCTGTCAAGCCTACATAACTAACTTCTGGGTGGGTAAAGGCGGCGGCGGGAATACTGCGATAGTCAACAGTTTTTTGACGACCCATAATATTCTCTACAGCAATGATACCTTGAGCGGATGCTGCATGAGCTAACATCATTTTCCCGGTAGCATCACCAATAGCCCAGAGGTGGGGGACAACTTCCCCGTTCGATAATACTGCCATATTATCATTAACAGGGATAAAATTACGGCGGTCAAGGTCAACACCAACGGATTCCAGACCAAGATTTTGGGTAGCGGGAACACGGCCTGTAGCGACTAAACAAGCATCAACTTCGAGAACTTCTAAATCTTCTTTAGTTTCAAAGTTAGCCAATTCAATGATTACTGGTGAACCCGGTATGACTTTTTTAGCGTAAATACCGACTTTGGTTTCAATATCGCGGGGGTTAATTAAGACCCGTTCTGCCAGTTTAGCAATATCCCGGTCAAATCCGGGCATTAACTCATTTAGGGCTTCAATTAAGGTAATTTCACAACCCAAAGCTGAGTAAACATCAGAAAATTCTAAGCCAATGTAACCACTACCAATAATCGCCACCCATTTGGGGAGAGTTTCTAATTTAACGCCTTGGTCGCTGGTAAAGACTGTTTTCCCGTCTACTTCAATTCCGGGGGGAACAAAGGGGACAGAACCGGGGGAAAGGATAATATTTTCGGCGGTGATGGTTTTCTCGCCTTTATCTGTGGTAATGGTGACTTTTTGTGTACCTGCGACCTTACCCCAACCTCGAATAATATCAACTCCCAAGCGTTTGAGACTGTTGGTTAGGTCTCCTTGAATTTTGGAGACGAGATTGTTAGCATGATTAGCGATGGCTTCTCGTTCAAACTCGACACTGCCAATTTGTATTCCCAATGACTTGAGGTGATGAGCGTTACGTAATTCTCTCACTTTTCCTGAAGCCGCCAGCAATGCTTTAGAAGGGATACAACCCCTGTTTACACAAGTCCCTCCCATATCCCCAGCTTCAATAATCGCCGTTTTCTGACCGCAACTGATAGCGTGTAAGGCAGCACCATGTCCACCTACACCAGCGCCGATAATCACTAAATCGTAATCAAATCCAGGACTCACTTTTGTTTCCCCGTTTTCTTTGCCTATTATCAACTTAACTTTTTTTGTGAAACTTTTATGTTTGTGAAATCATCAAAATTATACCAGTTATCGGAGAAATGTCCAAGAAAACCGGAAATTGTATTAATTCTTTTCAATTAATTTCAGAAAATACCATTTGGGGAATTAATAAGTTATCTTGTAATTTTCCGATTCCTAAAAAATTTCCTTCTGTTTCGTAAACCCGCACAAAGTCGGGAATCTCAAGATTGAGGTCAATTTTTTGACCTTGACACCATTTTTTTGCGGATATTGTTGGTAAATTTACGGATAGTAAATGTTGTAATGGTGCGTCTGGGGCTAGAGGTTGAAATCTGCCTGTTTGCAGTTGGTTTTCTAAATCTGTGAATGTGAGACTGTCTGGGATTTGAAAACCGCTGCTTTCTGTACGCATGAGGGCGGCTAGAGTACCACCTGTGTTTAATATACTACCTAAATCACGAGCGATCGCCCGAATATAAGTTCCCGCACCGCAAGATATAGCTACATCTACTTCCGGTAAATCACTGTCTCGCCAGTCTAATAGCTGAATTTGAGAAATTTCTACTGTTCGCACTGGAACTGCGACTATTTCCCCTTTTCGTGCTAAATCATACAGGCGTTTGCCATCAACTTGAATGGCGCTATAATTGGGGGGAATTTGCTCTATTTTGCCAATAAACTGGGAAAGTGCGGTTTTTACATTTTCTAAATCCAAGCCGGGACAAGGTTTGGAGGTAATAATTTCTCCTTGTAAATCATCAGTAGTAGTCTGTACACCTAGACGAATAGTGGCTTGATAGACTTTTTCGCCTGGTAAATATTGTAACAATCTTGTGGCTTTACCCAAAGCTATAGGTAATACTCCGGTAGCTGCGGGGTCTAAAGTTCCTGCGTGTCCTACCCTTTTCATTTTCAGTAGTTTTCGCACTTTGGCTACACAGTCATGGGAAGTCCAGCCAAATGGTTTGTTTAAATTCAGAAAACCTTGCACAATTTTAGATTTAAGATTTGATATCTTTGTATTTTCACATAAATTGTCAAGCAGAAGATTCCCAATTTCTTCGCCAAGGGAATCTGAATTAGGAACAAAATATCAATAAGTGAAGTAGAGAAATACCAATACCCAGTATCCAAAATCCAAAGCGGACTATGATATGAGAAAGTTTTTTTTTGCCAGGTTGGTTTTTATGGAAGTGATCATCTAAAACTGGTGCTAATTTAATATGATCAAAAGATTGAACAAGATCTAACCCCAGGGACTGACTAGCAATACTCTGAAAATAAGCAGCGTTAAGATAGGAAATATATTCTGGTTTTTTAGCTACATAGGTTTGAAAAAAAGGTAAACTTAAAGCATTCATATAATGGCGGGCTTGGGAAGCATCACCTACCATATCTTTAGGTAATGCTATTTGTGTACTTTCAGGGTTACTATTACCAATAGTAGAAAAATGAGTAGCACCCAGTAGCATGACTAAATATTTGTGGGGATAAGTAAGCCAAGAAAAAGGTAAAATCTGCTCATATAAAGCAGGGGCTACAGTATCTTCACTACTACCAATAATCATAATTGGGGTTTGAATTTGGCTTAAACCAACTTGGCCAAAAATGGAACTGGTAATAGGATTAACAGCGATAGCAGCTTTGACTCTTTTGTCTTGTAAATTATATTCTTTTTCTGATTGATTTGGTAATTCTAAAGCCCGACATTGCAACAGTAAAGACATATTCCAGGTATTTCGCAATTTATCTAAATCACAGTCTTTTTTTAGTTGTTGAAAGTTAATTTTTGCGCCAGCTAAGGCTAATGCAGTATAACCTCCTAAAGACTGGCCAAATACTCCTACTTGTTGGAAATTAAGCCGCTTCTGAAATTGTGAATCTAATGCCAATTGATCTAAAATATATTTTATATCTAAAGGTCTATCTTTAAATTCATGAGCTTCTATGACTTGATTACTATTTATTAAAGATTTTACTTTTTCTTCATAACTACTTGGATGATTGGGAATGACGACAGCAAAACCATAATTAGCTAGGTATTTTCCTAAATAACGAAAGTTACTACTATTTAAACCTAAACCGTGAGAAATGACAATTATAGGGGCAGAATTTTGGGTATTAGGAATATAGATATCAGTGGATAAATGCCGATTACGTAATGAGTCGAATAACTTTAATGTTTGTTTTTGAATTGGGAAATTTGGCTGCTGTGGTAATTTAGATAAATTCTCTAGGGAAATGGTTGCTGCTTCTAAATTTGATGCTTGTGTTAATGTAGCGATCGCTTTTTGAGTTGCACTGATCATTTGCTCTAATTCCCTAGCAATTCTCCAACCAGAAACCACATCAATACTAATACTATTTTGTGGATATTTACGTAATAAATTTAATAAATTTAATCCTTCTGGTTCAGCAGCAGCGGAAATTAAAGCTGTGCGTAAATTCTGAGATTCTGATACTGGAGAATAGGATTTAGTTTGAATTAATTCTGTCAACCTTTTTAAGATAAATTTCCCCTGTTGAGTGTCGAGAAATTCAGAAACTACAGCAGGACTAATTTTAACTGGTTGAATTAAAATTTTTCTTAATTCTTGTAGTGTACTTATAGGAATATATTGATAATATTGGGCAAAGTTTGTATTCAAAATACCATGTTCAGCATAGTTTTCTAAAACACTAATGGGGATAGAAATATCTAATGCTGAATAAGCTGCATGAATTTGTGTTGCTGCCATTGCAGAGTTACTTATTCCCAATGTTGGCAGCAACATTGATAAAATCAGTAATAGGGAATTTTTTCTCAGGTTCTTGCCACAATTACCAAACATATTGATCGCTTAACTTTTATGGTGATGTTGTTGAGCGCGGCTCAATTTTGGTAGTTATTTGGACACCCTGATAAATTTATGCTGTATTCTGATTCTCAGGTATATTTATGAGTGAAATCAGAAATGGGATAGAAGGATTTATATTCAGGTTCTAATACCAGCATTTCTTTGAAGATCATAATACATGACTGATTTATCCACATCAGTATTGATTATGTATTTTGACTGATTAATAAAATTTGAATAATGCTAATAAATCCTATTAATCAAAGTTACTTTCTATCTGAATTTAGGGATAAAATGTAATGCTGAGAAATTATTGGTTTTCTGTTTTCAAGCATAATTTAAAGATTGTAATAGTTGTTTTTGTGATAGAGAAAAACCCAAGTTATAGTTATTTAACTTAAGAATGAGACATTAAGATACACAATAATCACGGATGATTTCATCTA
>NZ_KE384608.1:63833-65975 GCF_000426905.1 Dolichospermum circinale AWQC131C | reverse complement strand
ATACCTTCTCTCTTCAATCTTATACTCTTTTTGTCTCATTCTTAAGTTAAACTACTATAATTTTAGTAATTAACCGAAACTTATTTCCTCCTATATTAAAGACTGTGTAGCCTTGTACAAAATCTGCGTGTGGATAAACTTCTCTTACATCTATGTAAAGTTTAGTGATCTTCGTAAACTGTTAGAATTAGATAACTTTGTACTAGATAGAATTACAGGTAGTCATCACATATTTATCAAAGATGAAACAATCTTAGTAATTCCAGTTCATAATAATCGGGTAAAATCAGTCTATGTTAAACGAGTATTAGAATTAATAGAAGGAGAGAAATCATGAATTATCCCATTGTTGTTTATCCCTGTGAAGCAGGGGGTTTTGTAGCAGAAATTCCAGCATTAAAAGGATGTTTAGCACAGGGAGAAACTTTAGAAGAAACCTTACAAGAATTGATAATTGTCAGAAACTTATGGTTAGAAACCGCCGCAAAACATGGTCAAAAATTACCAGATGTTGAACGTGCTATTTCTCAGGTTAAAGCACTCAGTAATGTATAATTAACTGTCTGAATCAGGATAACCAGGATGAAAGGATTAACAGGATAATATTTGATTTTGATATTCACAGAATATTAAAATTAGTGCAACTTTGTGAAAATGTAGATGAATATTAAAAAACCATCCTGTAAATCCTCAATTACAGAATGTGATGGGGAATTAGAGTAGTAAATTTGCCCCTAACTACAGATATTTCCCGTTTTTTTTGACCTCAAAGCCTGAAAATAGACGAAATTGCCATAATTTGCTGTTTTCGGGATTGGATTAGACAACAGATCAAAAATTGGCATCAGCAGATATTCTCTGTGCGCCCATTTCCAACGTACAATAAGAATATATATCCGAATATTTTGATTAAGCTCTATGTCAGTTTTAGCAGCGATCGCAGTTTTGGCTATTTTGATCTTAGTACATGAGTTGGGACATTTCATAGCCGCCCGTTCTCAAGGCATTTACGTTAACCGCTTTTCTCTGGGTTTTGGACCAACGCTTTTAAAGTACCAAGGATCACAAACGGAATATACTATCCGCGCTTTCCCCTTGGGTGGCTTTGTCGGCTTTCCTGATGATGATCCCGATAGCCAAATTCCCCCCAATGACCCGAATTTGTTGCGTAACCGCCCTGTTTTAGACCGTGCCATTGTCATTAGTGCGGGTGTAATCGCCAATTTAATCTTTGCTTATTTAATGTTGGCTTTGCAATTGGGAATCGTTGGTATACCTCAAGAATTTCAGTATCAACCAGGTGTAGTTGTCAAACCCGTAAATGAACAATCTATTGCTTACCAAGCAGGGATTCGAGAAGGTGACATTATTCTGGCTGTAAATGGTCAAGAAATTCCTTTAGGTAAAGACGCAACCACATTATTAACAAAGGAAATTCAAACCCATCCCAATCAAGAAATTGACCTGAAAATTCAACATGAAAATCAACAAAATTACCTGAAAATAACACCTAAACAAGGTGCTGATGGTAAGGGTGTTGTCGGAATTGAATTAGTAGCCAATGGTAAAGCAAACTATCGTCGTCCTCAAAATATTACAGAGATTATCAAAGTTGCTGCTAATCGTTTTCAACAGTTAGTTGTAGGCACATTTAAAGGTTTTGGACAGTTAATTACTAATTTTGGAAACACTGTCGGTCAAGTTTCAGGACCTGTGAAAATTGTCCAAATTGGCGCACAATTAGCCGCTAGTGATAGCACAAATTTATTCTCTTTTGCGGCAATTATTAGCATTAACTTGGCAATTATTAATATTTTGCCTCTTCCCGCTTTAGATGGTGGACAATTAGCCTTTTTATTAATTGAAGGTTTATTTGGTAAACCTTTACCTAATAAAATTCAAGAAGGTGTCATGCAAACTGGTTTATTCTTACTTTTAGGATTGGGTATTTTCTTAATTGTCAAAGAAACAACTCAGTTAGAATGGGTGCAAAAATTGTTACAGTAAATATCCTCAAATGATCACCTGGCTGCTAATACCAATTCTGTGCAGCCTCACATAAAATTGGTATGGTAACTAAGTAGGTGAATGGAAAGAAACCGACACAAGTAACGAAAAGTAAAGTTACCCAAAACCTCCTCT
>NZ_KE384608.1:47449-63823 GCF_000426905.1 Dolichospermum circinale AWQC131C | reverse complement strand
GTTCCCTGTTCCCTGTTCCCTGTTCCCTGTTCCCTGTTCCCTGTTCCCTTGTCATAACGACAACTTTTAACGCCAACCTACTTAACCACTCAAAATTGAAAATTGATTGACTCGTAAATCATTAACTAAAAAACAACGGGCTTTAGAAATTCTCTCCCGTCTTCACTATCTTTATCCAGATGCCACCTGCTCTTTAAATTACTCAACACCTGTACAATTATTAGTAGCAACTATTCTTTCCGCTCAATGTACAGATGAGCGTGTAAACAAAGTAACACCCGCATTATTCAAACGATTTCCTGATGCGAAAGGTTTAGCAAATGCTGATATATTAGAATTGGAGGAGTTAGTTCGTTCAACGGGTTTTTATCATAACAAAGCCAAAAATATCAAAGCTGCTTGTCAGATGATTGTTAATGATTTTAACTCTATTGTTCCTAATCAAATGGAACAATTATTAAAACTTCCGGGGGTAGCACGCAAAACCGCAAATGTGGTTTTAGCCCATGCTTATGGTATTAATGCTGGAGTGACGGTAGATACTCATGTTAAGCGCTTGACTCAACGTTTGGGGTTAACAAAAAATACTGAACCGGTGGGAATTGAAAAAGATTTGATGCAGTTATTACCCCAACCAGACTGGGAAAATTGGTCAATTAGATTAATTTATCATGGCCGGGCTGTATGTAAATCCCGTTCTCCTGGTTGTGATGTTTGTCACTTAGCTGATTTGTGTGAGATGAATTTGTCCCCCCCAGAGTCCCAGAGTCCCAGAAAGTGATATTTAGGAGTATCGGTTGTGGAAATTTTCCTATTTTCCCTATAATTCTCAAGGAGAGTGTACAATGGGGAATGGTGTCTTTAATTAAATTAGGGAATTCATGGCAAAGAAGAGTATGATTGAGCGCGAGAAGAAACGCGCTAAAATGGTGGAAAAATACGCCGAAAAGCGGGAAGCACTATTAGAAGAGTTCAGAACAGCAGAATCTCCATTGCTGAAGCTAGAAGTTCACCGCAAAATTCAACAGTTACCCCGTAACAGTGCGCCCACACGCAAACATAACCGCTGCTGGTTAACCGGTCGTCCTAGAGGTGTATACCGTGATTTTGGACTATCTCGGAACGTGCTGAGAGAATGGGCCCATGAAGGTCTTTTACCTGGTGTTGTTAAGTCTAGTTGGTAGTTGGTAGTCAGTGGTCAGTTGTAATGACTAATGATCAATAACCACTGACCAATAACTCAGATACTATTGACCACAACAATGATCAATTCCCAGGCTATCTAATAGTAGATCGCTAACGGCGTTGGCGATCGCAAACTCTCCAAAAAAGCTTTTAGAAAAATCATAGCACTGCATTTCTGTGACAATGGCAATGACTAGAGAACCTAAGTCGTTTTCTCCTTCCATGCGTTGTCTAACAAAAATCTGTGATGCGCGTTGAGCAATATTTTGATTGATTGCTTCAGGAATAAACTCATTATCAAGCCAATGTAGTAAGTTTTGTTGTAACCATTCTCCTTCTTGCTGGGGATTTTCCGAAGGTGGTAGGGTAATGGGTGGAATTGTTTGAGTCATGTTTGTATATTTTAAATAGATTTTGTTTACCAGGTTAGTCTCTCAAAAGTTCGCAAGGGAATACTGATAACAGTCCATTGCGTTCAGATGGGGATTTTTTGGATGATTCACTCAATTATGGAATATGATGTTAGTGCTATTATTCGCGGTTATGCCCAAGGTTATTTTCTCATGGCTGATGAGAATAATCATCTGGGATGGTATGAAAGTCGGGAACGAACTTTAATTCCTTTGGATGAAAAATTTCGCTATCCCAAGTCATTACAGCGAGTTCTCAACCAAGAACGATTCACTGTAGCAATTAACCGTGACTTTCTGGGTGTAGTAGCTGGATGTGCTAATCGTGACATAACTTGGATTTCTCCAGAATTAGAAAAGATATATTGGTTACTTTACAAGTCGGGATATGCGTATAGTTTTGAAACTTGGTCTGGTGATCAATTAGCGGGGGGAATTTTAGGAATTGTGATTGGTGGTGCTTTTATTGGTGAATCCATGTTTTTCAACATTTCCGAAGGTTCTAAAGTCGCAATGGTGAAATTAGTAGCCCGATTACGTGAGAGGAAATTTTTGTTATTTGATGCCCAAATGATGAATCCCCATTTATTTAGATTTGGCGCTTATAATATCAGTAATAGTGAATATCATCTTTTACTGAAACAAGCCTTGCAAAGTCCTTGTTATTTGATTTAACTTGAGGTTTAGTCTTGGTAATTAGTAAAAATTCTTGTTCAAAAACGAATAACTGACAACTAACCACTGACAACTAACCACTGACCACTGACAACTAACCACTGACCACTGACAACTAACCACTAACCACTGACCACTGACAACTGACAACTGACAACTGACCACTGACCACTGACCACTGACCACTAACGATAGAATCAAACTAGATTATTCATTATAAAGCCATCAAGAACCATGCCCTCTGATATTGCTGTCGAGAAGAAAAAGTTAAAAAATCCACCTTTGCAAATGCACTACTTAGGTGATCGGGTTTTGCGTCAACCAGCAAAGCGTGTGACTAAAATAGATGATGAACTCCGCCAACTAGTGCGTGAAATGCTGCAAACTATGTATAGCTCAGATGGTATTGGTTTGGCTGCACCTCAAGTTGGTATTAATAAACAGCTAATTGTTATTGATTGTAAACCCGACGACCCAACCCACGCGCCATTAGTATTAATTAACCCTACCATTAAACAGGTGAGTAGTAAGCTCTGTGTGGCTCAGGAAGGGTGTTTGAGTATTCCCAACGTCTTTTTAGATGTAAAACGTCCACAAGAGGTGACAATAGCCTATAAAGACGAGTATGGCCGTCCGCAAACATTAAAGGCTGATGATTTACTTGGTCGTTGTATTTTACATGAATTAGATCACCTCAATGGCGTGGTATTTGTAGATCGTGTAGAAAATTCCTTGACTTTAGCCCAGGAGTTATCTAAAAATGGCTTTTCATATCAAGCGGTCAAACCAGTAGCATAGGGTGGTCTAGTAGTGTATTTAACTCCAAAAAGCGGTTTATTTTTAGGTGGTGCTTGTGTAACAGCCATTGCGGCTGTTGGTTCGGTTTTTGAACTAAGTTATGGAGAACCAGATTTTGGTGTCCTAACTACCGCTATTATTCTAGCTTTGAGCATTCCTCTGACTGGGTTCTTTTTTATTGCCGCAGTTAGGGATGCACGGGCTAATATGAAATAAGCGTCAGGTATTGGGTTTGAATAACAAAAATTAAATGTGCATAACCTGAAACTATTGTAGGGACAATTCATGAATTGTTCCTACGATAACTTTCACAAAATGTCTTTTGTATTCCCAGATACACAGGACTTACGCAAAATATCTCTCAGATCCTCATTTCTCTGTGACCTCTGTGCCTGGAGTGGTTCGTTATTCCATGAATCTTGCGTAAGTCCTAATACAGTTAACAACCCATAAAATAAAATAAAGAAATCCAGCTTTGATCAAACCAACCCATAAAATAATAATAATAGTATTAGCTAATACATAAAATCTATTTTTACTGTCATCAAAGCAACGATTCTGAAGCAATGAGTACAACTTAATATATCTGAAAATATCTTACCTAAATAGCTGCAAAGTCTTACAGGTTAAGGGATTTGTTTTGAGTACAAAAATACTGCATCCCTTAACCCAAAAATACCAGTACCCCTATCATAAAAAACTAGTACCCCTACCCCAACAGAAAATGTAAAGTTCTGTTAAAGAGGGGTTTAAACCTATTGAGTACAAAGGTAATAAATTTAATAGATCTAATCTGCGTTACTAATTTTGTCCCTTGGAGAGTTATCTGATATAAGCATGAAAACACTACAGGATTTTTTAACCTCACAGTATCAATGCACCAGTCCTTAAACAGTATCAGTAAAACTGAGAATGTCAATACAAACCTGAAAAACAATCAAAGTTCTGGACTATTTTTAGAGCCGGTAATGAGTGATTTTCGGATTATTTTCGAGCGTGATCCAGCCGCTCATAATTGGTTAGAGGTTATATTTTGTTATCCTGGGTTTCATGCTCTTTGTTTACATCGTCTTGCCCATTGGTTACACCTCCATAAAGTGAGTTTTATTCCTCGGTTTATTTCCCATTGGGGACGGTTTTTGACAGGAATTGAAATTCACCCAGGGGCAAAAATTGGCAAGAGTGTATTTATTGATCATGGCATGGGTGTGGTAATTGGTGAAACTGCCATTATCGGAGATTATGCTCTTATTTATCAGGGTGTAACATTGGGAGGAACTGGTAAAGAAAGCGGTAAACGTCATCCTACTTTGGGTGATAATGTTGTCGTTGGTGCTGGTGCGAAAGTATTAGGAAATATTCAAATTAGCGATCGCGTTCGTATTGGTGCATGTTCAATTGTCTTGAGTGATGTGCCTCCAGATGCCACTGTAGTCGGTGTTCCGGGAAGGATTATTTCTCGTAAGTCTAATAACCATATTTCACCCTTAGAACATGACAAATTACCCGATATAGAAGCAGGGGTAATTCGTTCTTTACTTTCCCGAATTGACCAACTGGAAAAACAAATACAAACTCTCACAAATCATCATCAAGATGATTAATCAAGTCAACTTTATCCAGTTTGAATTACTCATGGCACACAATTGTAATTTTTTAAATATCGGTGAACAAATTCTGCAAATTCCTCTAGGTGATAGATGGTGTATTTATCACCGTTTGCAAGAGTTAATGATTTCTTGTTCCTGTCCCCCGGATGGGTCTTTACGTATCCAAGTGAATAATCTCCAAGAAGCGATTCTAGTTCGTAGTACATTAATGCAATTTTTTGCTTCTCGTCATCAACTAGTGACATGGTTAGAGAATTGTTTGTGTAACAGTGTGGAGTTTTGATCAGTATGAATGATGACTATTAATGATTTTGGGAATATCTAATCAAAAGCATATCAATCCTAAGTCATTGTTCGCTCACAAACTATCTTGCATATTCAAGATAATTCACCTAAGCTTAGGTTCACCCAGTTTGCTAAAACTAAAATAATTAGTCGTTGCTTATGGGAATAACTTGTACTTTATATTGATTTCGATTGTCAATGTCCAATTATGGTAATTAATAGTAGTAATAAGAAGTTATTGCAATTCCTACAAAAAGAACTGGCACTTTCCACGGCTGATATTGCAGTAGCAAAGCGACACCCTGAATTTAATCATTGTCCTTTACCGATGCTGCTTTGGCAATATGGTTTAGTGGATTTGCAGCAATTAGACAGAATTTTTGATTGGCTTGCAGAACATTCTTAGTGAAGGTAGATGAAAAATTATCAGTAAACATAAGAGGTACAATTATGATTACTAGTTTAATTGCTGGTATGAGTATGTTATTTTTCACCGGATTTGTTAATGTTTATCTAGGTTATTGGCTGCTGAGAAAATCTACAAATAATACTACCAAAAATACTTGAAAAGTTATACCAATTTTTGGTTTCCTACCATACAGATGCAACAAAAATATTAGAGTAATAATTAAGGATCGTAAATCATGATTCATGATTTATTCGCTCAATCAAGTATTTATTGCACATCTACCCTCACTCAGAATTGTAGCGAACAAGGATATTAGAAAAAACTCCGCTAGAGGGATGTTAAAATGTATCAAATCATGATTAATGATACGACATTACGTGATGGAGAACAGGCGGCAGGTGTTGCTTTTAACTTAGAAGAGAAAGTAGCGATCGCTCAATTCTTAGATACCATTGGTGTCCATGAATTAGAAGTAGGAATTCCCGCCATGGGCGAGGAAGAAATTCGCGCCATTGTTGCCATTCGTAACTTAGATCTACAAGCTAAATTATTAGGTTGGAATCGCGCTGTATTATCAGATATAAAAGCTTCTATAGCCTGTGGATTGGACAGAGTACATATTGCCATTCCCGTATCTGGAGTACAAATTGCGGCTAAATTTCATGGTCAATGGCGAGTAAGTTTACAAAGACTAAAAGACTGTATTAGCTTTGCATTAGATCAAGGTCTTTGGGTATCAGTTGGTGGTGAAGATTCTTCTAGAGCCGATGAAAATTTTCTCCAAGATGTTGCGTTATTATCCCAAGAATGGGGAGCATCACGATTTCGTTTTTGTGATACAGTTGGGGTACTTGATCCCTTCAGCACTCACATAAAAGTTAAGCGTTTAGTATCAACCCTATCAATTCCTATTGAGATTCACACCCATAATGATTTTGGACTAGCAACTGCTAACGCCTTAGCCGGAATCAAAGCCGGTGCTATGTCTGTAAATACCACCGTTAATGGATTAGGAGAAAGAGCCGGAAATGCAGCCCTAGAAGAAGTAATTATGGCTCTCAAATGTATCTACGGTGTTGATTTAGAAATTCAAACTCAACACTTGTTAAAACTATCTCAATTAGTTGCTAGAGCCTCTGGCGCTAACGTTCAACCTTGGAAAGCAATTGTGGGTGAAAATACCTTTGCTCATGAGTCTGGTATTCATGCTCATGGTGTACTCCAAAACCCCATTACCTATGAACCATTTTCCCCTGAAGATGTGGGCTGGGAACGGCGTTTAGTCATAGGTAAACACTCTGGCCGCCATTCATTATCTAACTTATTAGAACAGCATGGAATCTTTCTTGATTCTCAAGAAACCCAAGCTATTTTAGATATAGTTCGTCAACAATCAATTCTCAAAAAACGTAGTCTCACTACAGAAGAATTATTAAATTTAGTCAGCGAAAAAAGGTATTCCCATGCAACGTGATGAAATAGAACTGAACTCGCAACCTATTTTTGAAATTGGTCAAAAAGTCCGAGTTAAGAAACTAATCAAAAACGATGGAACTTTTCCTGGTCGAGAAATTGGGGAAGTTTTAGCAAGAATTGGTGATGTGGGTTATGTATCCAGTATCGGCACATTTTTGCAAGCTTATTATATCTATGCTGTACATTTTTTGGAAACAGGGTACATCATCGGTTGTCGAAAAAGAGAACTAGAATCTGCTGAGGAAAAATATGAAAGTAATGTTGCGAATGAATGATGTTGGTACTTTAGTTGTCTATGTCGCTAAAAAAGACTTAGAAGAAGAAGTAGTCAAACAAACAGATGGTAAAGCAGGTAAAATTCTCACTTTAGCTAATGGTTGGGAATTAGAATTTAGTGAAATACCAGATAAAAGCTGTTTACCTTTAACTGTGGAAGCTAAACGTCTTTCTTAAAAACTGAGAAAATATCAAGAAGGTAAAAGTTAAAAATCTCTTTTTTCCTCTTCCTTCTTGCTGGTAATTATCAATATTACCCCAGTAAAATGGGGTTTATTATTTTCTTTTGCAAAAGTTGAGTTATTGAAAATGAGTGAAAAATATCTGACATTATCGGAATTAAATATTGAAGGACAATTTTTAGGATTTGTGGGTAAGGAAACAGGTAAATGTAAACATTTACGGTTGGGAATTGGCTCAGGAAATATCAAAATCAAAATTCCTAAAAATTTACGTTGTTCTCTCGGCTCATCTTTATTACCTGGTGAACAAATTCGCATTAATGCTATTAGTAAATTAAACCCCCACAGCCATAAGCTAAAACTCCAAGCTGATCAAATTCAATCCGTTGGTTTTTGTCCTCTAAAAAATCCCCTTTCTCAACCTAAAGCCAAGATTATGGTATGTCAAAAATCTGGTTGTTTGAAACGAGGTGGAAAGGGGTTATTATCAGACTTAGAAAAAACCTTGTGCGATCGCGGTTTATCTGATCAAGTCATAATTGAGCATACCGATTGTCAAAAACGTTGTAGTAGCGCCCCCAATTGTGTTTTAATGTTAGGTAAAAAGCAATATAAAAAAGTTCATCCAGAAGCGATCGCTTCTTTGTTAGAGAATCATTTAATTGGTTATTGATTCTGGTGCATCTACTGTAATTGAATCTTCATCTTCAGATACAAGATAATGTCTTGGTATTTTGATTAATGGCATAGTTTTATGCTCCTGGTTATTAGATAAAATCTTGAGGATGAATAATCGTAATTTCGGGAACAGCTATAAAATCTTTGGGGTTTAAAGTTAAAATATGGCTGATATTATGAGCAAGCATCACGGCTAATATGTGTATATCATGAGTTCGTTTACCAGAAATATTATATGTTGTTACTAAGTTGAACCAAATAGAAAATACATCAGGTGTTTCTTCTAATAAATCAAATTGATTTATTAACATTTGTACTGCTTGAGTAGTTTGTGCTACAGTCCATCCTAAGCCATTAACATTAATAGGACGAGTAGCAACAACCCAAAATTCAATAATTACTTGAGAGGTAATAAAACATTGACCACCTCGTAATAAAATTTCAGAAATAGTATTCTGTATCAGGTTGTATTCCAGAGATTGAAAATCTGCAAATCTAAGAATAATATTGGTATCAAGTAAATAGCTTTTCATATTCCTCTATCATCATAAATATTTTCTCGACGCAGTGCTTCATCGGTTAGGGTAATATTACTTTGAGGAAATTGAGATAACCATTCTTGAAATTGTGCTACTTTTTCTACTGATGTTAAGTTTTGCTGTTCTGCTGACGGAATTATATTTCTATGAGAAAGTTTAGATAAAAAAAGTTTTTGATCTTCGGGAGTTAATTTTAACACAATTTCTACAAGGGAGTCAACAAGTTGTACATTCATAATTATTTATGTCATTTACTAGGTTATAGGCAATATTACACTGTCTATCAATTATAGACCCTAAACTGTCTGATAGCGAAGCGTGGCGTTAGCCATATCAGGATAACCAGGATTAAAGGATTTACAGGATGGTTATTTGATGGTTAATGACTAAGTTTATAATATTTTATTTTGTCAGAATCAGGTGGTTATCGAGCGAAGTCGAGATAATAACCAGGATGAAAGGATTTACAGGATTGTTATTTGATGGTTAATGACTGGAGTTTATGTATTTATTCTGACATCTCGCTTTAGAAATATTTACTTTTCTCTATCCTAATCATCAACAACTAAGGAATAATTAAACAATCACATCCTGTACATCCTCAAATCCTGGACATCCTGATTCTGACAATAATATGCTATTTTGAATATTGGATTGTCTGATTTTCAATTTCTCGTAACAATGGAACTGTGTTAAACTGGGATAGTAAATCTTCAATAGACTGTTCCCCCTCTTTTGATAAGCCAGTAAAACTAAGTAATTCAATGGGGATAATCGGTGAAATTAGAATTTCGTGCAAATTCAAAAACTCTTCTGTAAACCATGAATTAACTGTTATATCATCGGCTAGATAGTAAATAAAAATATTGGTATCATAAAGATATTTCATTCTTCCCATTCCTGATGCAGAGTATCTAAATGAGCTAACATTGCTGCTTTTTTATGCTTTAAAATTCCTTTAGCTTGAATAATTTTTTCATAGTCTTTTTTCCAATGTAATAGCATTGATTCTGGTACATCTACTGTAATTGAATCTTCATCTTGAGATACAAGATAATGTCTTGGTATTTTGATTAATGGCATAGTTTTATGCTCCTGTTTCTCTCAATTCCGATTGTAACATATTGTCTGATAGCGTAGCGTGGCGTAAGCCATATCAGGATAACCAGGATTAGAGGATTAACAGGATGCTTATTTGATAATTACTAGACGTGAACAATGTATTTATTCTTACATCTCACTTCATAAATATTTACTTTTCTCTATCCTAATCATCAACAACTAACGAATAATTAAACAAACATATCCTGTACATCCTCAAATCCTGTACTTCGACTTACTTCGACAAGCTCAGTACAAGTCGCTCGATAACCACCTGATTCTGACAATCTTAAAATTATGTAAACAAATAACGAAATGTCCTAAATATGCTATTTTATATACAGCATACATGAAACCAACCATGAACGAATCATGAATCATCCACAACAACCGCGAGAATACGATGCTGTGCTTGGTGGTAATAGTCCATCACTAGAAGGTGCTGCCGTTTTAGGTGGAATTGAAGGGGTAAAATTGCGGTTGCAAAATCCAGATTTAAAGGTGAGAATTGCGGCACTTGAGCAAGCTGTGAATTATGGAGAACAGGGTTTAGATTTAGTAATTGCAGGTTTAAAAGATGAATCTGTAGAAGTACAAAATAAGGCTTATTTATTATTAGATAATTTATTACTTATTCCTTCTCCTCGCCCTGTACGCCCAGGAAATGTTTCTGATAAACTTTATAATGAAAAATATTCTTTTTTGACTGTTAATTCTAAAGAAAGATTAAAACAAATTTTAACAGAATCAGATTCACATTCAAGGCTAGGAATAACAAGAAAAACACAAAAACAAAAAACATGGAAGGAAAAAGAAGAAGAAAAATGGGCAAAAGAATTAATAGTATGGCATGAGGAAGAAGAAAGACGACTAGAAGAGCAAGAAAGGCAATGGGAAGATGATGAAATTGAAGATATGGATGATGAATATGATGAAAACTATAAAAGAATAGTCGAGGAACGAAAAAGAAGAATGCAAAGTAGTGAATACTATATAGACTATAGAATAGACTATAGAGAATATGATGAAGAATGGAATATTGAAGATGATGATATACATGACGATATAGATTGGGAGGAAAAAGAAAGACAATGGGAGGAAGAAGATAGACAGTTGGAAGCACAAATAAAACAATGGGAGGAAGAAGATAGACAGTTGGAAGCACAACTAAAACAATGGGATGAAGAAGAAAGAGAACGGGAGGAACAAGAAAGACGATGGCAGCAATTTATGGAAGATGAAGATATAGATGAAGATGACGATATAGATGACGATATAGATTGGGAGGAACAAGAAAGACAATGGGAGCAATGGATGGAAGATGATGATTAAATAAAAGATATAATATCTAAAATATCAATAATATAAATAAAACCCCCATAAACTAACCCATTCCTACATAATGAATAACCCCCATCAACAACTACTCCAACAAATAGACCTCATGCTTCGCGCCCGCTATCCCCTACTATATATAGTCGGAGTCGAAGAAGAACCAATAGAACAAGTCCTCCAACAACTTACCCAAATATCCCAGACACCACGACAACTATTATTATGGGATATCGTCACCGGTTGGGATGACAACGGAACTGATAAAGGTTCAGTCATGGGTGCATTATCAAGAATTACCAAAACCCCAGAAAATACAACCACAATTTTTGTATTGCGAGACATACATTTTATCCTCAAAAACTCCGAAACAGAAAAAAATGCTCCCGTTATTCGGGCTATCAAAAACCTCACCCGTCAACTCAAACGCACACGCCAAACTCTCATCCTCACCAGTCATACATTAACTATTCCCCCAGAACTACAAGAAGAAATTACAGTAATTGATTTTCCCTTACCCAACATCCAAGAAATAGATTATTTAATTCATCAATTAATAGTCCCCGAAAAACTTAACTTAAATGGACTAGGAAAAGAACAATTAATCAAAGCCTGTCAAGGATTAAGTCGTGCCAGAATTAGAAGAGTTTTAGCCGCCGCTTTAGCAGCCAAAGGACAAGTTAACGAAACCGATATTGATAGAGTATTAGAAGAGAAAAAACAAGCAGTTCGCCAAACCGGAATCTTAGAATTTTACACCGCCAATGAATCATTAAAAAACGTCGGTGGTTTGGAAAATCTCAAACAGTGGGTAAGAATGCGTCAAGATGCTTTTACCGAAGAAGCACGACGTTATGGGATACCCAACCCCAAAGGAGTTTTATTAGTAGGAATCCAAGGAACAGGTAAATCATTATCCGCCAAAACTATCGCCCATGAATGGCGTTTACCATTGTTACGTTTAGATGTGGGTAGATTATTTGGAGGTATAGTCGGAGAAAGTGAAAATCGCATTCGCCAAATGATTCAATTAGCAGAAGCAATATCACCCTGTGTATTGTGGATGGATGAAATAGATAAAGCTTTTGGTAATATTAATAGTGGGGTTGATGGTGATTCGGGAACATCGCGCCGAGTATTTGGAACATTAATAACTTGGATGCAAGAAAAAACCAGTCCCGTGTTTATGGTGGCTACTGCTAATAATGTGCAAATATTACCAGCGGAGTTATTAAGGAAAGGGCGATTTGATGAAATTTTCTTTTTAAATTTACCTACGGAAAAAGAACGTCATGATATTTTTAAAGTCCACTTGCAAAAAATCCGTCCTTCCCGACTGCGAGATTTTGATTTACAGAAACTTGCAAGTCATAGCGAAAATTTTAGCGGTGCGGAAATTCAACAAGTAATTATTGATGGTATGCACCGCGCTTTTGGTAGTTTAATAGATGGTAATAGGCGGGATTTTAGCACTGAAGATATTTTAACGGCGGTATCGGAAACTGTTCCTTTGGCGGCTATTGCTAAGGAACAAATTACTAGTTTAAAACGCTGGGCTGCGGAAGCTGGCGCAAGAACGGCTTCTATTGATACGCTGTTAATTGAGGAGTTGAAGGTTTATTCTCAGCAGCAGGGTTTGGGTCCTTTGGAGGTGGATTAAATTCAATATTTTTTTAACGAACCACAGAGGCACAGAGGACACGGAGGGAAGAGGTTTTGGAGAGAGATTTTTATAGGAGTTGATTTTTTATGTCTCATTGTTTAATGTTTATTAAACCAGGTAATAATATTATATTAGGTGAAGGTGTGAGAAGTCAACGTTTAGGACTTTCTCAAAGTTATCCAATTCTGTCTTTCTTCCTGTGTTCCCTGTTCCCTGTCCTCACAGACAACTTTTTCAGCAAGCCCTATCTATCAAACCCTCTAAAACTTGTTGTAAATCACTCGTCAACTCAGCCACACATTGTTTAGCAGCAACTCGACTACTTTTATAAACAGGATAACGTTCAGAAACAGAAATCGGTTCACCCACAGTTATCTTCACCTGTTGCTTACCCAATTGGGGACGATTTAAGGTCATATTTCCCTTAATTTTATTAACCATATCCCATAAAAGTAAAGTCATTTCGGCAAATCTTTCTACCGTTGGTTTTTCGCGGATATAAGTTCCAGAAACAGCTACAAAACTCTCAACTAATCTCATGTGCCACATCCGAAAATTTGCTTCTTCAGCAACTCTATCTCCTAAATTTTTCTCAATAGTTGATAATAATTTAATATCCTTAAAATCTTCCCTAAATATGTAATTCCAACCGGCTTGTTCTACTCGTCTACATCTATCATTCCAATGACCTCTAGATGGTAAATCAAAATATTGTTCTGCAATAAATAAAGCAATATTCATCACAGATTGTAAGCGATAAGCTAAAGCCTCATTTCTATCTGTAATTTCCCCATTGGTAATTTTTTCATCTGGTAATTTTTGATGATAGAACTTAGTGTAAAATTGCTCCATTATCCCTAACAAATGTTCAGCTAAACTTAATAATCGGGGATAAAGTACAGTAAAAGAAGTATCTGTTTTTTCCTGATTTATCAATAAACCACTGGCTGCTTCTAATTCAGTTAATAAATTTGCTATATTATCCCAAGGCTCATTCACATAACTATATTTAATCCCAATTGGTAAAATTAAAACTTCCTCTTCTCTTCCGGCTTTTTGTAAATCCTCTACACACCAAAAACCCATCTGGGCTATACCCGGTTCTAAGGGACTAATAATCTCTGATAAACCATTTGTACCACCTTCCGGCGCAGCAGCCATGGGAAACTGACCGTTAATATACAAATCTCGCGCGGAACGCAACCCAGTCCAGTCAGCTTTACCACGTTGAATGGGAGTTCCCCCCAAATGGGAAATGACCCAACCTACATGATCTCCTGCCCAGAGAGGAATGCCCCGATCATAGATAAAATGAGCATGAGGTGGATATTGTAGCTGTATACCCCCAACTCGTGCTACTTTAGGCAAGATTTGGGACAGTAAATAAGTTAAACAAAGCGGGTCTGCTGTTTGCGGATGACGAAATGCTAACATAAACCGGATTTTACCATCCTGAAATCGTTGATAGCAATTGGCTAAAGTTTCAACGTTGTTTGCTTCAATGTTGCTAATGGGTGTTTTCCACTGCATCCAGTTAGGTAAAACTAAATGTACCAATTTTAACAATAAAGGGTTAAAAGCTGGCGGGATAAATTCTAAAGGTGGTTGGGCTTGATACATTTTATTGGTAATAGGTAATGGGTAATAGATAATAGATAATAGATAAACATTTTCTGCACCCTGTTCCCTATTTTCTTCTGACGTGGAAACATTTTAAACCTACGCGATTTGAAAAGTTAGTAAGTAAAGGTAAAAACAATGCGATTATCACAGATGTTATTTGTTACACTAAGAGATGATCCGGCTGATGCGGAAATCCCTAGCCATAAATTACTACTCCGTGCTGGTTATATCCGTCGCATTGGTAGTGGGGTTTATGCTTATCTTCCCCTAATGTGGCGAGTTTTGCAAAAGGTTTCTCAAATTGTGCGCGAAGAAATGAATGCTACTGGCGCACAAGAATGTTTATTACCGCAGTTACAACCGGCGGAATTATGGCAAGAGTCGGGAAGATGGGATACTTATACTAAGGCTGAAGGAATTATGTTTTCTTTGGTTGATAGAAGAGAACAACAATTAGGATTAGGACCAACTCATGAGGAAGTAATTACTACTGTGGCCCGTGATATGATTCGTTCATATCGTCAATTACCTGTACATTTATATCAAATCCAAACTAAATTTCGTGATGAAATTCGTCCCCGGTTTGGTTTAATGCGCGGACGAGAGTTTATTATGAAGGATGGTTATTCTTTCCATGCTGATGAGGAAAGTTTGAAAAAAACTTACCAGGAAATGTATACTGCTTATAGTAATATGTTGCGGCGTTCTGGTTTAGCTTTTCGGGCTGTGGAAGCTGATTCTGGTGCTATTGGTGGTTCTGGTTCGACGGAGTTTATGGTGTTAGCAGATGCAGGAGAAGATGAAGTTCTCTATACTGAAGATGGTAAATATGCAGCAAATGTAGAAAAGGCAGTTTCTTTACCAGCAGATGCGGAAATTTCACCTTTTACAACTTACGAAAAACGGGAAACTCCGGGAACTGATAGCATTGAAAAACTTTGTAGTTTCTTGAAATGTTCTCCTACTCAAGTGGTTAAAAACGTTTTATATCAAACTGTTTATGATAATGGTTTAACGGTTTTGGTGTTGATTAGTATTCGTGGAGATCAGGAAATTAATGAAGTTAAATTACAAAATGAATTAACTAAATTAGCTCCTCAATTTGGTGCTAAAACGATTCTGACTTTAACCGTACCAAATGTTGAAGCTCAAGGAACATGGCAAGCTAAATCTTTACCTTTGGGTTATATCGCACCAGATATTGCTGATGATTATATTGCGGTTAATAAACAGGTAAATTCTCAGTTTGTCCGGTTCGTAGATAAAACTGCGGTGGAGTTAAAGAACTTTGTCACCGGTGCTAATACCAGCGGTTTTCACGTGGTTGGTGCAAATTGGAATGAGCAATTTACATTACCTGCGATAACAGTAGATATTCGTAAGGCAAAATTAGGCGATCGCTCTGTGCATGACCCAAACCAAAGCCTACAAACAGCTAGGGGTATCGAAGCTGGTCACATTTTCCAACTCGGTACAAAATACTCTCAAGCCATGGGTGCAACTTATACCAATGAACAAGGGGAAGAAAAGCCTTTAGTTATGGGTTGTTATGGTGTAGGTGTGTCAAGATTAGCACAATCAGCGGTAGAACAATCCTATGATAAAGATGGCATAATTTGGCCAATAGCGATCGCCCCCTATCACGCCATTATCACAATTCCTAACATTAAAGATGCCCAACAAATCGCCGTTGCCGAAAAACTTTACACAGAACTTAATCAAGCAGGAGTAGAAACCTTATTAGATGATAGAGATGAACGAGCAGGTGTTAAATTCAAAGATGCGGATTTAATTGGTATTCCCTTCAGAATTGTCACCGGTCGCGCCATTACAAATGGTAAAGTCGAAATAGTCAAACGCGCAACTCGTGAATCTCAAGAAATAGCCATTGAAGAAGTCGTTAATACATTACAACAATGCATTGAAGACGCAATAGCAAGTTAAAATTCAAATCTTGTGGGGTGGGCATCCTGCCCGCCCATGAAGTGCGGAAAATCAGTTTAAACACAATCAAAAGGCTAATTTTGGACTGCATAATTTATTTTTTAATGACTAAGTAGGTTGGCGTTAAAAATTGTCGTTATGACAAGGGAACAGGGAACAGGTTTTGGGCAACTTTACTTTTCGTTACT
>NZ_KE384608.1:39795-47256 GCF_000426905.1 Dolichospermum circinale AWQC131C | reverse complement strand
TGCCCGCACCACAAGAGTTTTATTATTAATATCTGTACTTCATAATATCGGAAACTGCTGTATAACTTAGGGAGATCAAGCCAGGGATAAAAATTGTTAGCGGGATGCTATTTAAAAGAGATATTTAATCAAAGGTGTAACCAAAAAACCACCAATTCCACAGATAACAACAAGGAATAAAACTTTCCATCCTATAGTTAATGAAACTCCCATAGCCAGTAAAGTCAGAAAAACGAAATTGAGAGTAAAGCTTAAAAAAACAATTACTGGGTGAAAATGTGGATCTTTATCTTCAAGTTTTTTGATTAACCACAAAATTTCTTGGGTATTTTTTGGTCTATCTTTTGGGTTATACTCCATTAAATTATCAATGAGGTTTTTCAATTGTTCTGAAAATTCTGGTGCTTCATCTCGCCATAATAAGTATCTATTCCTAGATAGTAAATCTAGTTGTAAATTTTGATGATTAGGAAAAGTTGCTGTTAGCAAGTGAACAAAAGTACGACCCAAAGAAAAAAAATCAGATTTATAGTTTAGTTCCCATCCTGGTTGTTGTTGTTCTTGTTCTGGTGAAGAATAGCCTGGTGTTCCGATTATTGTATTGGCAATAGTTTGTCTTTGAGTTTTTTGGATATATTCTTTAACAATACCAAAGTCAATCAAGACTAATTGACCATTAGGTTTTAACATGATGTTCTCTGGTTTAATATCTCGATGCACATAATTCTGACTATGAACATGATCTAAGATATCAGTCAATTGTTTTAACCAATCAATAGCTTGTGCTTCATTGGTAATCTTTTGATTTAATCTCACCCATTTACCCAAATCCTGCCCTTCGATTTTCTCCATGACTAAACCATGTAAAATTTCTTGAGTGTGAGGACATGAAAATTTAAGATATCCATCAATTTCTACCTTGGGGATTCCGGGATGATTTAAATTGCTTAATACCCTATATTCCTGTTCAAACAGTTTGAGGATGTTGGGATTACCGGAGTAATCCAAATTTAAAATCTTGATGACTTTATGATCATAATTTACACGATCCTCTGCTTCAAATGTCTTAGCAAAACCCCCATCTCCTAATTCTTGAATAATATAATAACGACCGCTGATAAAATCTCCTGGCTCAATCATAGTTTTCTCTCTCCTGTTGATTGTAAAAGTTTATCATCTTACAGACAATCTATAGCTCTCAAATCATAGTTAATCGGCACAAAAGTAGCCCCAAAGGTTGAACATTCAGTAGAGACAACACGGATGATTTGGGAAATGTTTTCTTTCCTATCTCCATTGTCATCAAAAGAAATAGTTCCTGAGGCTCCTTCCGTCACTTTTAAGGTGGTTAATTGCTCCCGTATATCCAATCGTTGTTTTTGCAAAGAATCTTTTATAGACACTTTTTCTAGAGCCTTTGTTAACACCAAGGTAGCATCATAGGACATTGCGGTTTGATCATTTATAGAACTTGTTCCCCAAACTTCTTTAGCTGTGCGGATCACTTCCTGATTAGGACTGGTTAAACGATGCCAATGAGTGATCAGCAAAAGGTTTTTAACAATATTTTTTCGATTGAGTATTTGAGTATCATAGAGAACCGATTGACCTGCCATTGGTAATTGATCTTGATTAACATCAATTAAGCTTAAAGTGTTTTTAATACTGTTAGAATTTACCCGACCATCAGGAATGAGAACAAGTGCCTTAGCTCCTTGTTTCTTCACCTCATTTAAGGTATTATTAGCAATAAAATCAGAGATAGATATATCTCTTTCAATGATCTTATTTGCACCCAATTGATTACGAAATTCCTCAAAAGCAGATTTACTATAAGTGCTAGTTGGTGTGTAAAAAATAGCTACTTTTTCTCTACTATTTAATTGGAATAATTGCAATTTCTCAATTAACATGGGAGTCTGAACCTTAACACTAGGAACAGTCCGAAAGAAGAAATTTTTTGGATATTTCTTACCGTCTAAAATAGTTTCGCGTAAAGCCGTAGCAGATGAAGAAATAACAACAACTTCCTTTTGTTGATAAACAGGTAAAACTTCTTGAGTGAGTTCGGATGTATAATGTCCCATAACTGCCACTATGTCATCTTTAGAAAGCAGACGTTGAGCTAAGTCATTAACTGTTTTAGGATCATTTGCATCATTAACAATGACGATTTTTAGACCTGGATAATTAGTATTTTGGTTAAAATCTTCTTGAACTTTGGCCGCACCTCTTAAAATAGATTCTGCGACATCTCGAGCATCCTGATTAATAGGAATAACAACAGCGATAGTGTAACTTTTTCTACCTTTCTGCATCAATTTGGCATTATTCAGGTATATCAAAGTTTCCGGGTTATTTTGATCTTTTTTTCTCTTATTACTAAAAAAATCAACAGCTTGTTGAAATTTACCTTCTAAAAAAAATGGAAATTTTTCTTGCGTGAAAAGACTTTCTTCTCCACAGGATAAATTATCATTTAATTCAAAATTTTTGCACCAAGTTGGAGTAATATCTAATATCTCTACTATCTGTTGAATAAATTTCGGGTTAATAATCCAATATCCCCAAGTAACAAAACTGATGAGCAAAATTAACGATAATCCTCTGATCAAGATTGAGCCTTTACGAATTTTTATGCGGAAATTTCTCATTTTCATTTTAAGTTAGCCTTTTATTGATAACGTCTTTTTATATATTTTTTAATTAAAGGATTTAGCACCCAAAGGGCTTCCGATTCTTGTATTTCCCCCTTTTCAATTAAACGAATTTGCCATAGCTTATTGACAGCTTGAATAATTTCTGCTTGAGGAACAGAAGGAAAATATTTAAATATTTGATGGGTTAATTTCGGTTCGGGTTCAGCAGCCAACTTTTTGACAATATTTCTTTCTAAATTTAACAAGTAGGAAAATTGTTTATCTAATATACCAAGCATGGCATCGTGCATAAAAATTGTTCCTTCTAGAAATTTAGGAATTTGACCATTATGGATATTTTTAATGATTTCAGCGGCCAAATTCAAAGCTAATGGATGTCCTTGACAGCATTTAATTAGTGCTTCAATTCCGGGGTCAAAAAGTCCTAAGTTTGCCAATAGAGCTTTGGCTTCTTGATTTTTTAATCCAGATAATGACAATTCATTAATATTTTTTCTGTTTTGAAGTAAATCCATGATACTAGGTTTGTGTATACTGATAAAAATTAAGCAGCTTTTATGTTTTGATTCCCCAATTCTTGACAAAAATTTTTCATAATTAGAGTAATTTTCTTGTTGTTGTGCTGATGCTTCACCATTTCCTGTTACTGCTTCCCATTTATCAAAAATTAGCAAGCAACGATGCTGATTTAAGTGAGTAATTAGATGGTTAATTCTATTATTTGTTCTCGTTTCTGGACTTTTGAATGAGAAATAAAGTTCTATCTCGGTTAAAATCTCTTCCAAATCTGGGGAATATTCAAGACTCTTCCAAAGAACATAATCAAAATGTCTGTAAATGTTTTCAACTAACTCTCTTACCAGTGCGGTTTTACCAATCTTACCCATGCCCAAAACCCCCACCACACGACAGTTTTCTGTGACTATCAATCTTTGTAAATCACTCAGTTCTTGGGAACGTCCATAGAAATCACTGAAGTCTGGTGCTTCATGTAAATTTATGTGTGATCTGTGTGGTATATTTGAAAAATAGTTATTTCTTTCTACTATAATTTCTGGCTGATCTTGTTGTAAAAGTTGTGTTAAAACTAACTTGCAATTCTTTTTATTAATATCTGTTTCTGTCACTTCCCGCAAGCGTTTAAATAATTTGGGAGCTTTTATATTCGCTATGGTGCTTAATTCATAATTCGGAATATCATCACTCATTTTGCTGTAAGATTTTCCTGCTAAAGAATATTTTAAAATTGCTTCTTCACAAGGATCTAAATTTAAATCTATTCCTTTTAAGCGTTGCACCCAATCTTTTAATAGTATAACAAGTTCATCCATAGTCCAGTTCTCCCTCCACAGAATATTCTGGATTGTATCTTAATTTGCATTAATTTTATTAACTTTATTAAGTTTATTAACTTTATTAACTTTATCACTTAAGTAACTTAGTGATGACAATCAAATGGCCGTCATGGATACTTTGTTATATCAGGACAAAAAAAAGAGGTTACTATGGTTTACCAACAGTTAATGACTAATCTTGATGATCGAAGAATCTCAGTTTCCCCAGTTGCGAAGGTCAATAGAGAAGATGATACTTTCGGATTTATACAAGTACGACCACGATTATCACACAAAATTTCCTCCTTTCTTACTAATCACACAGGGGATGATGATCCTATTGTCCCACCTAGTTAGATCAGACATTTGCTAATAGACCGGGAATCAATTCCCAGTCTATTAACCGTCACAACCTTCTACCACTTCTCATAAAATCCGTAACATCCAGTCAGCAGAATTACTACTATGGTAATATCATAACCTGATTTCCTGGAGACTACTTTGCAAAAATTCCTCAAGCAACTATACCTCATGGCGGAATTTATGGAAAATTCCCGAAAATTCTTACCCATTACCTAATTTTCGTTGTAATCGTTGACATAATTGATATATTTCCGGTAATCGGCTATAAATTGCTGATGCTTTCAGGTATATTTTATGGGGTACTGCTGGAGTCCCTGAGACAATTTCCCCTGGTGCTACGTCTTTGTGGATACCACTTTGAGCCGAAGCTATGGCTCTGTCTCCAATTTTAACTTGATTGGCAATTCCCACTTGTCCAGCTAAAATGACCCCATTTCCAACTTTTACACCTCCAGCCATGCCTGCCTGACCTGCTATGGCGCAACCAGCACCGATTTTACTACCATGTCCTATCTGGACTAAATTATCAATTTTGGTATTTTTACCGATTCTCGTTTCTCCGACTGCGGGACGGTCTATGGCTGTATTACAGCCTACTTCGACTCCATCCTCTAAGACAGTATAACCAGATTGTTCCATTTTTAACCAACCTGTGCGGGTAGGAACAAAACCAAAGCCTTCTGCACCAATGACAGCACCGCTATGAATGACGCAATCTGCACCAATTAAACTTCGTTCATGAATGGTACAATTAGCGTGTAGGGTGGTACGATCGCCTATTTTCACTTCTGGATAAATAACGACATTGGGGTGAATTACGGCCAAATCGCCAATTTCCACCCCTTGAGAAATGACGACATGGGGACCAATATAAACCTCATTCCCGATGTGGGCTGTGGGGTGAATAACTGCGGTAGGATGAATTTCTGCACTAGGATGGTATGGTTGATAAAATAGAGCGATCGCTTTGGCAAATAGTAAGCGTGGTTCTGTAGTTGTTAACCATGCAATACCCCTGGCCGTTGCTTGGTTTTGCAATTTTTCGTCTTCTGGTAAAATCAAGGCACTTGCACCAGTAGAATCAATCCAAGACGCGAATTTTGCCCCTTCTACATAACTTAAAGTACCAGATTTAGCTTCATCTATGGCAGCAACTCCAGTAATTTCTAAATCCTGATCTGGTTGTACGGTCAGGCTTTCGGCTTTAACAGCTTGGCCTAGTTCGCTGATGATTTTACTTAATTTCATAATTATTTACTAAAAATCTTTACATTTTTTCACGGGAAAGCCCAAAGGAGAAAATAGGTTAATTGTCTTGTGTTGTTTTGATCATGGACTGACCAGCTAAATATGCGGTTGTCCAAGCACTTTGGAAGTTAAAGCCACCAGTGATGCCATCAATATCTAATATTTCCCCTGCAAAATGCAAGCCCGGTACTAATTTACTTTCCATTGTTTTAAAGTTAACTTCTTTCAGGTTGATACCTCCACAAGTGACAAATTCTTCTTTAAATACACCTTTACCTTTAATTGGGTATTCTCCCTGAGATATTTCCTGGACTAGCTGATTTAAAGTTTTATTAGATATGGCTGCCCAACGATCTTCTATAGTAATATTGACGCGGTTAATCAGATATTGCCAAAGACGATGAGGTAATTCTACACCACGATGTAAGGCGATCGCTTTTTTTCCCCATGCCGATTTTACATTTAAAAGTTTTTCTCTCACTTCCTCCTGTGATAATTCGGGCAACCAATTGATTAATAATTGACATTGATAGCGGTGGTCATGGAGAATCCTCGCACTCCAAGCGGAAAGTTTCAACACTGCTGGACCACTTACACCCCAATGGGTAATTAATAGGGGTCCTGTTTGTTGTAATTGGGTTTTACCTGGAAGGGATAACCGTAAATTTACAGAATTAACGCTAATTCCTGCTAATTCCCGTAATTGAGTATCTGCAATATTCAAGGTAAAAAGAGAGGGTACAGGAGGTTCAATTTGATGACCTAATTCCCTAGCAATTTTATACCCAGCTAAACTACTACCTGTAGCCAAAAGTAAGCGATCGCATTTTTTACTTTCTCCTGATTTGAGGAGAATTTCAAAACTGTCATTTTTATAAGTGACAGCAGTTACAGGTGTACCAATGCAGATTTCTATTTTAGCCGCAAAAGCAGCTTTAATCAAACATTCCGCAATAGTTTCCGCTCGATCTGTAATGGGGAACATTCGCCCATCAGCTTCAGTTTTTAAGTTTACCCCATGAGCCGCAAACCAGGCAATAGTATCTAAGGGTTGAAAACGGGTAAATGCACCTAATAAGGCTTTACCACCTCTAGGATAATTCTGGACTAAACGCTGTGGTTCAAAACAAGCATGGGTAACATTACAACGACCTCCACCGGAAATTAGCACTTTCGCCAAGGGTTGACGACTGGCTTCAATTAAAGTAACATGAGCTTGGGGATTAGCTTCAGCACAAGCGATCGCACCAAAAAATCCCGCAGCCCCACCACCAATAACGACAATTTGCAAGGGTAACAAAATCAAAAATCACAAGTTTCTGTAACATCTAGATCCCCAACCTCTTGCAGAAGTTGAGGATCTGTCTCTATCTTACTCTTCACATAACTCAAAGTCATCTTTTTGGGCACCACAAACCGGACAAACCCAATTATCTGGAATATCTTCAAAAGCTGTTCCTGGTGCTATACCGCTATCTTCATCACCTATTTCTGGGTCATAGATATAACTACATAGGCTGCATATATACTTTTTCATCTTTTTTGCCTTTTGTCAATTGTTTTTTTAAGCTGTTACCTGTTCAAACTTGATCACGGTGAGGGTCTGTGGGGTGGGCTTCCAGGGGTCAGGGTCTGTGGGGTGGGCTTCCAGGGGTCAGGGTCTGTGGGGTGGGCTTCCAGCCCGCCCAAATAGATAAATGGGGGACATTTTAGTTTAAAATTGTTTGTTTAATAAGTAAGTGAACGGAAAAAAACCGACATAAGTAACGAAAAGTAAAGTTGCCCAAAACCTGTAACCTGTAACCTGTAACCTGTAACCTGTAACCTGTAACCTGTAACCTGTAACCTGTTCCCTA
>NZ_KE384608.1:32091-39785 GCF_000426905.1 Dolichospermum circinale AWQC131C | reverse complement strand
TTCCCTGTTCCCTGTTCCCTGTTCCCTTGTCATAACGACAATTTTTAACGCCAACCTACTTATTGTTTGTGAGACTATAAACGCCACCATCTCTTTGAACAATAACTTAAAATTGCCAATGCGATCGCCCCGAAAAACAGTAAAGTAATTAAACCACCGGGAAAATTAGTAATAATACCAAAACCTCTGAGTAGAAATAGGGCTACACTTATACCCAAGAGAATACCAAAACCCTGGATTAATTTGCCACTTAAGGAAGATTGACTCACGCTGTTTTCCTCTTAACTCCAATTTACGCGCTGATGCACAAATTATGATCTGATCATTTAAAATCAACTTTAGACTAATTGTCTGCGAAAAATCCATGAATTTGACTGTAATTAAAATCCAGTGACGTAAATTAAATTCAGGACAAGTAAAAAATCCGTTAAAAAGTCGCCAAAATTACTATATCTGCGAGAATATCATATATGTCAAACTCCAATCTTAAAAGTATACCTGATGCCAGCTTACCATTATCAGATATACTCTGGAATCAAGATCAGCAGAGATTATTGATTCAGGGTGAAGTGTTACTACAAACGAAATCCCATACTCACTGGGGTGGTGCTGTTACTGCTTGTATGTATATTCCCCTAATTAGATCCCATGTTTGGCAACAAATTACAGATTACCCCCGTTGGGTACAATATTTTCCTGATATTACTAAAAGCGAAGTTATCTCTAAAGGTGATGTTAAACGTCTGTATCAATCTGCACAAAAAGCCTTTTTATTTTTCACGGCTCAAGTAGAAATTTATCTGCGTGTGGTAGAAGTAGTAGGACAACAGGTTCAGTTTCGCATGGAAAGAGGCACATTTACAGATTTTCATGCTAATTTAGAGCTTAAAGACATGGGTAATGGTACTCTATTAGCTTATACTGTGCAAGCTACGCCCCATATTCCCATTCCCTCAATTTTTATTCAACAAGCCATGAATTTGGAATTACCAGCAAATCTCTGTAAAATGCGACAGGTGCTTTGTAATTATAAATAGTTGTCAGTGGTCAGTGGTCAGTGGTCAGTTGTCAGTGGTCAGTTGTCAGTTGTCAGTTGTCAGTTGTCAGTGGTCAGGAAAATACTTTGTTCTTTCCTGTACCACTGTACTTCTGTACCCCTGTACTTATGTTAACCCGTAAACACTTCTGCGGGTAAGCGATTAAAGGAAAGACGCTCATTTTGCACATCTACAAAAATGGTGTCACCGTCACTAAAATCACCCCGTAAAATGGCTTTGGCTATTTGGGTTTCTAATTCCCGCTGAATAGCCCTTTTTAAGGGTCTTGCACCAAAAACAGGATCATATCCTACTTCTGCTAAAAAGTCAAGGGCAGAACTAGATAATTTCAAAGATATTTTTCTGTCAGTTAATCTTTGTTTTAACCTATCTACCTGTAATTGGACAATATGCCGTAATTCCGATTTTTGTAAACTGTGGAAAATAATTAATTCGTCTAGACGGTTTAAGAACTCTGGACGGAAACTATTTCGCATCGCTTCCATAACCCGATTCCGCATTTCGTCGTAACGGGTGTCATCCCCAGCTACATCAAGGATATATTGAGAACCGATATTACTGGTCATAATGATGATACTATTTTTAAAGTCCACTGTGCGACCTTGGGCATCTGTCACTCGACCATCATCAAGAATTTGTAGGAAAATATTAAAAACGTCAGGGTGTGCTTTCTCGATTTCGTCGAATAAAATCACCGCATAAGGACGACGACGAATGGCTTCAGTTAATTGTCCTCCCTCTTCATAACCGACATATCCAGGAGGCGCACCGATTAAACGGGAAACATTATGTTTATCCATGTATTCGGACATATCAATCCGTACCATGGCTTCCTCCGTGTCGAACATATAAGCCGCTAAAGCCTTAGCTAATTCAGTTTTACCAACACCAGTGGGACCTAAGAAGATAAAACTAGCAATGGGACGGTTGGGGTCAGAAAGTCCAGCGCGAGAACGTTGGATAGCGTCTGCTACAGCGGTAACAGCTTCCTGTTGACCGACAACACGATGATGTAACTCGTCTTCTAAATGTAACAGTTTTTCTTTTTCTGATTCTACCAATTTATGCAGAGGAATACCTGTCCATTTAGAAATAATTTCCGCAATATCGGCTTCTGTGACTTCTTCCCGTAATAGTGATTTTCCGGTTTTTTGGGTTTGGGAAAGTTCGGTTTCTACCGCTTGTAATTGGCGGTGTAGGTCTGTTAATTTACCATATTTTAATTCCGCAGCCCGGTTAAGATCATAGTTTCTTTCTGCTTGTTGAATTTCTAAATTTACGCGGTCAATTTCTTCTTTAATTGACTGAATTTTAGTGATAATATCTTTTTCAGATTGCCATTGTGTGCTGAGAGTTCTTTGATCTTCTTTGAGGTCAGCTAGTTCTTTTTCTAATCTTTCCAAACGTTCACGGGAAGCAGGATCACTTTCTTTTTGTAAAGAGAGTTTTTCCATTTCCAATTGCAGAATTTTCCGGTCTATTTCGTCCAGTTCTTCAGGTTTAGAAGTAATCTCCATTTTCAGTCTAGCAGCAGCTTCATCTATCAAATCAATGGCTTTATCAGGGAGAAAGCGATCGCTAATATAACGATTAGATAAAGTAGCCGCAGCCACAAGAGAACTATCAGAAATTCTCACCCCATGATGAACTTCATAACGTTCCTTCAAACCGCGTAAAATGGAAATTGTATCAACCACATTAGGCTGATCTACATAAACTTGTTGAAAACGTCTTTCTAAAGCCGCGTCCTTTTCCAAATATTTGCGGTATTCATCCAAAGTTGTCGCCCCAATACAGCGTAACTCACCTCGCGCCAACATCGGTTTTAATAAATTCCCCGCATCCATCGCCCCTTGGGTAGCGCCAGCGCCAACAACGGTATGAATTTCATCAATAAATAAGACAATATTGCCACCAGATTCTGTGACTTCCTTTAATACGGCCTTGAGACGTTCCTCAAATTCACCTCGGAATTTAGCCCCCGCAATTAAAGCCCCCATGTCCAAACTAATCAGTTTACGATCTTTGAGAGATTGGGGAACATCACCCGCAACTATGCGCTGTGCCAAACCTTCCGCAATTGCAGTTTTCCCCACCCCAGGTTCACCAATTAAAACCGGGTTATTTTTGGTTCTACGGGAGAGAATTTGTACTGTACGTCTAATTTCATCATCACGACCGATTACGGGGTCTAGTTGACCTTTGCGGGCGGCTTCCGTGAGATCCCGACCGTACTTCTCTAGTGATTGATATTTACCTTCTGGATTTTGGTCAGTCACCTTTTGTTTCCCCCGAATTTCTTTGATAATATTTTTGAGTTTGTTTTCATCTAAACCAAATTCTTGACACAGACCCTTGCCAAAACGGTCATCTTTGGCGTAACCTAGTAATAAATGTTCAATAGAAATAAATTCGTCTTTAAATTCTTGACGATATTTTTCTGCCCGATCTAACAATGTATCTAAACTGCGTCCTAAATATACGGAACTGCTAGAACCGGATACCTTGGGTTGACGTTGAATGAATTGATCAGTACGATCACGGACTTTTTGCAGGTTGGTGCCGGCTTTAGTGAAAATCGCACTGGCCAGTCCTTCCTGTTCCAGTAACCCTTTCATCAGATGTTCACTTTCTAACTGCTGTTGCTGATACTGTTTGGCTACATCGGGGGTGTGAGCGATCGCTTCCCAGGCTTTTTCTGTAAATTGATTGGGGTTAGTTGGCTGCATAAGCTTTTAGAATAACAAACTACTGTTTAATAGGATCATTGTAAAAATATTTGGCGGAATAGCTAGATCGGTCTTCACATCTTTAAAATGTAGTATTATTGCCCAATGTGGAATAATAAAGCATATCTCTGTGGAATGGTTCTATGTTTTCAGATATTCAAAGCCATTGGACAAAAGCATCTGTTCTGGCTGCTGCTAGACAAAATATCTTAAAAGGATATCCAGATGGGACTTTTCGCCCTGATGCACCTGTAACCCGTGCGGAGTTTGCCGTGATTATTTATACATCATTAGCATTCAAACAGGCATCATCTCGTCCAGGGGTGACTTTTAAAGATGTTCCCGCTAATCATTGGGCTGCTAAAGCGATAGACCAAGCATATCAAACAAATTATCTATCTGGATATCCTAATAGTTCTTTTCAACCCAATCAAATTATTTCCCGTGTACAAGCTTTAACAGCTTTAGTGTCCGGGTTAAAATATAGGGTGACAATTGAACCTATGAATACTTTAAAAAAGTATTATACCGACTTTGGACAGATTCCTAATTATGCCATAGGAGCGATCGCTGCTGCAACGGAAAAGGGGATAGTTGTTAATTACCCAGACATCCAACTTTTGCGCCCCAATCAAAGCCTAACCAGAGGTGAGATAGCCGCATTTATTTGTCGAATTATAGAAATTCCCACTGTACCTTTTGAATATATTCCGGGAAGAGAATTATTTGTAATTTCCCCACAATTTGATCAAGCTGATGGTTTTTCCGAAGGATTAGCACCGGTGCAAAAAGATCGTAAATGGGGTTATATTGACAAAACTGGAAAATTTGTAATTCCCCCCCAATTTGAAGAAGCTAGTGCTTTTTCCCAAGGATGGGCATTAGTGAGAGAAAATATCAAATAGAGTAGAAATTGCGGCTACACAGACAAAACCCACTTTCATGAGTTGGAAAACATTTCAAAATCTAAAATCTAAAATCTAAAATCTAAAATCTAAAATCTAAAATCTAAAATCTAAAATCTAAAATCGAATTATGGAAATTCGCGGCGTTTGGATCACCACCACGGACAGCAAAGTATTTGATAAGCCAGAAAACATTGCTGAGGCTATGAAATTTCTAGCCGAGACTGGATTTAACGTTGTCTTTCCCGTTGTTTGGAATCAGGGCTTCACCAACTATCCCAGCGAAGTCATGAAAGCAACATTTGGTAAAGATAGAGAAATAAACCCCCGTTTTATAGATAAAAATACAGGAAAACCTAGAGATCCTTTAGGTGAAATCATAGCAGAAGCTAAAAAATGGAATATTGCAGTTATCCCCTGGTTTGAATATGGCTTTATGAGTTCGTATCAAATCAAAAGGGGATCAATTATCGAGAAAAAACCCGAATGGACAGCCAAAGATTCTAGTGGTATAGACCTAATTGTTAATAATTTTTATTGGTTAAATGCTTTTGATAGCAAAGTGCAGGACTTTTTATTAAGTTTATTCTTAGAAGTCGTCACAAAATATAAATATGATATTGCTGGTATTCAAGGAGATGATCATTTTCCTGCTTTTCCAGTAGAAGGTGGTTACAACCTAGAAACAATTGAACTTTATGAACAAGAGTTTAAAGAAAAACCACCAAAACCTCCAGGAAAGCAAGATCCACAAGATTCAGAATGGCCTGAAAAATGGAAACAATGGGTACGCTGGAGGGCTGATATTCTTTCCGTTTTTCTTAGCCGTGTTTATCGAGAAATCATTAATATTAATCCTGAATTAATTATTTCCATAGCTCCAAATGTGTATCCTTGGGGTTATATTAACTACCTGCAAGATTCTCAAACTTGGATTGATTTGGGATTAGTTGATTTAATTCATCCTCAAATATATAGAGATACAATTGAAAGTTATCAAAGTGAGATAGATAGAATCAAAAAAGATCAATTTACCCAAAAACAATTACCGCAATTAATTCCTGGTATTAAAATGAAAACTGGTAAATATCGAATTACTCCAGAACATTTAGTTAATGCTCTAAATTACAATCGGAAAGTTGTTGGTATTCAAGGAGAAGTTTGTTGGTTTTATGAAGGTTTACGAGAAGATAATGATGCTTTAGCCAAAGTTCTCAAATCTGGGATTTATTCGCAACCACCAGGAATATTTGACGCGAAAGAAATCAAAAAGTATAGCTTTACTCATAGACGCAGCAATAACGATGATTATTATTACATAAATACCACATCACAGCAAATTCGACTCAAAGTAAAATTCGATTGGGTTGAGCCATTATCTGAGGGAATATCAGCCGTTAAAGTAGGGTATAAATATGGTTATATTCAGCAAACAGGTAAATTTATCACCCGTCTAAAGTATGATACTGCTGCACCTTTTACAGCAGAAATGGCTTTAGTCAGCATAAAGAGTAAATATGGATATATTGATAAAACAGGTAAAGAAATTATTCCTGTTAAATTTGATGATGCTATGTCCTTTTCTGAAGCTGTCGCAGCGGTAAAAATAGGGAATAAATGGGGGTATATTGATGAAGTAGGGACAATGATTATTTCTCCTCAATTTGATGAAGCTAAATCATTTTTTTCAGATATAGCAGCCGTAAAGATAGGGGATAAATGGGGATATATTGATAAAACTGGTAGCATTGTAATTTTAGCTGAATTTGATGATGCTAGGAGTTTTTACGCAGGTTTAGCTGTAGTTCAAGTTGGGAATAAATGGGGTTATATAGATAGAACTGGTCAGTTTATTATCAATCCTCAATTTGATGAAGCTGATATTTTTTCCGAAGAATTAGCTGCTGTGAAAATGGGAGAAAAGTGGGGATACATTAATCAGTACGGTGATTTGATAATTTCACTAACTTTCGATTTCGCTAAACCTTTTGCTGAAGGTATGGCTTTAGTTAATGTTGGTGGAGAATTAAAACCAGATCAGGAACAAGGAAAAGCTTTTTTTGTAGGTGGTAAATGGGGATATATTCGCAAACCTTAGTAGGTGATTATAACCTACTTACCAGATTCGAATTGTGGGTTTTTCGGATGTGGATTTTTCCAGTCTAAAGGATTTAATCATAGTTTCTTCCACGGTTTTCGCAAACTCTGGATAGGATTTATCTTCAGCGCGATAGGTGAGAATATAGGCTTTTTTACCATTAACAATTCATACTTGCATTTCTTGGAAAT
This sequence comes from Dolichospermum circinale AWQC131C, assembly GCF_000426905.1. Classification (NCBI taxonomy): domain Bacteria; kingdom Bacillati; phylum Cyanobacteriota; class Cyanophyceae; order Nostocales; family Aphanizomenonaceae; genus Dolichospermum; species Dolichospermum circinale. The sequence continues at coordinate 32,804 of NZ_KE384608.1, read as the reverse complement.
TTAGCTTGTGGATATTATCTCTCAACTCATAAACTACTTGATGACTTTGTGTTTCACCAAGTAGGTGTTTATATAAGTCTGTTCACTTCACTTACTAAAGGGAATTGTATCATAAAGTTAACTTTTAGGTAAATCCCTTAATCTTTGATAAACATTAGCATATATAAATTAGTATAAAAATTAGTATATAATCGGTTATAGGCGTGTATATTTCTACGCCAAGTATAAAGTTTGAATAACACAAATACAAATCTAGTTAAATACTACCATAACTCCCAAAATTGAGCAACCACAGGTCAAATATTATGCAGCTACCAACATTAACTAGTGCTTTAGTATTCACTGCATTGACAGTTACCCTCAGTGTTAACCCTGGTTTGAGTCAAGAGATTCCCATAAATGATTACAACCCAGCTATCAAAATTAATCCTAACGATGCCGAAGCCTACTACAACCGGGGACTTGTTCGTTATAAATTAGGAGATAAGCAGGGTGCAATAAAAGATTACAACCAAGCTATCAAAATTAATCCTAACTATGCCCTAGCCTACTACAACCGGGGAATTGTCCGTAAGGATTTAGGAGATAAGCAGGGTGCAATAGATGATTACAACCAAGCTATCAAGATTAATCCTAACAATGCTAATGCTTACGGCAACCGGGGAGTTGCCCGTGATGAATTAGGAGATAAGCAAGGAGCAATAGACGATTAT